>DASULB010000243.1:0-14072 GCA_036278455.1 Chitinophagaceae bacterium
TTCGAGACGGAATCACCCGCACCCTAAAACTACTTTGTGATCAAATACGGTTGCAGCGCTTTGGCTAAAATACGATAACCAGCGGCATTCGGATGCAGCCTGCCGTCCGCAAAAAGGGAGGTAACGACTTTTCCCGATTTATCCAATAACCCCACACCGGGATTTGCATAATCTACATTTTCATTGCCGCATAAATGAACGATCTTTTGATTTAAATCAGCCACTCTTTTCTCGCCGCCTTTTCGGGGATAAATACCAATAATCAAAATACTGGCGCCGGGCTGGCGCTGCTTGATGGCACCGATCAGTAATTTTATCCCCGCCACGATCTCACTATCGGAATTGTAAGCCAGGTTGTTTGTACCTATGTTCATGATCACCTGGCGGGCCCGGTAACCATCGAGTTCGCCATGGTACACACGCCACAGCACATTTTCAATGCGGTCCCAGGAAAAACCAAAGTTCCTGACACCCAGGGGTTCAAAATACTTCTTCCATGAGTCCTCGCCCCGGTGAATGCGGCAATAAGGCTCACCTCCCCAATAATGGGTGATGGAATTCCCCAGAAAAACTATTCTTGGCGGGCGGGTTTTATTCATCTCCAGCTCTTTGCGGTGCCGTGCCTCCCAGTCATATACCTGGCTGCGGTATTGCATACAAGGCTGTGTGGTGGTATAGTCACCAGCCGGTTCATGCAGGATCTCCCTGATCTTCTTTGCATAGGCCGCCGCATATTGTTCCATGCCGTAATCATTGGGGTGAGTCCCTTCCACGGTGCTTTCAATACCAAAACCGATGTCGCTGGAAGAAAGAAAGTAAATATCCCGGATCCCGGCCGCCTTCATCTCGGCAAAAGCGGACTGCCCCACCTCATTAACCCGCTTATAACCACTATCGCGGTGTGTATCCAATGAATTGA
This sequence comes from Chitinophagaceae bacterium, assembly GCA_036278455.1. Taxonomy (GTDB): domain Bacteria; phylum Bacteroidota; class Bacteroidia; order Chitinophagales; family Chitinophagaceae; genus FW021-bin31. Next base: position 920 of record DASULB010000243.1, read on the forward strand.
TGTTCGCATCTGCATCCTGGACGATCAATACCGGAATATCTGGTTTCCTTTCACGCAATGTTTTGACCGTTTTCATCAAACGGGCCTTTGTGGTATCACCGGGGAAACCGGTCATGTTAGGCAGGCAGTCTATTACATAGATCTCCGGGTCCAACTCGGTAAGTAAGTCTGCAACCGGTTCTTCCAGTCTCCCATTCCCTGAAAAGCCAAGGTTGATGACCGGTCTGTGAAGTCTCCGTCCCAGGATAGCGGTCCAGGCCATGCCCGGCCGCGAAGCGCAGGCGCCCTGCGCAATGGAAGTACCATAAACAACAATTGGCTTCACCGTTTCTATCGGCAGCGGCGTCATCTTTGAGCTGTCCGGCACCCCGATTTCCAGCCATTTTACATTGTTGTATAACGGCAGATACAGATGGTATTCCCTTATATAATCATGCTTCAATGATTGAAAATGGTACTCAATGGTATCCCCAAAGTGATATTTTCCACCCGACCATTGCCAGCCACCGTCTTTATTGAGCGCATACAAATCCACCCCGCTCACGCCCGTGGAAGGCATGTGCGGCATATTCAGCCTCTCGCCTACGGTATACCTTACACGTATATCCGTTGCATTGGAACGAAAACTTATCCATAATCCGGCTGATTCATTAGAAAGAGACCAGACAACCTTTCTGACGGTTTTCTCTGCCTTCGCGGGCAAACGATCGTAAGGATGAGCCAGACCTTCATGCCAGCCCTGACCCTGCACAACAGGAAATGAATTATTCGCGGGATTCCACCATTTATAATGGGTAGCTGTTTGACAGAAAGCCGCCTGGAATAAAAAACTACTCAGTAAAACAAGATAAAAAGTCTTCTTCATGAATTGAAATTGTTTAAAGTTTACTGTTCAGGTATTTTAAGGTAAGTTCTCCTTCATCATCCAGGGAGAACATGGTAATCCGGGCATTGTCTAAAAAAAACTTACGGTAATTCTTTAGAGGCATGCCCAGTTTCCAGGACAGATATAACCGGTTGATCCCGTTATGTCCCACTATCAGAATATTGCCATCCGGGTGCTCCCTTAACAGGAACTCATAGAAATCACTGAGACGGCCGATCACTTCCAAGGCAGTCTCTCCCCTGTCACCCGCTCTTGTTGACGCGGGATCCCGCATCCAATCTTCCCAGCCTGCCCTATTTTCCTGGATAAACTCCTCCTTTGCCTTTCCTTCCCAATTTCCAAAGTCGACTTCTATTAAGCGGTCATCAGTCCTCACATTCCCGCCGCCGCTTGCGATTTGCGCCGTCTTATAAGCCCTCCGTAGAGGCGAAGAATAGACGGCATCGAAAGCAATATCCTTCAATTGTTCCCCCACCCACTGCGCCTGCAATAAGCCTTTTTCCGTCAAAGGCAGGTCAGTTCTTCCGCAATACCTGTTTCCGTCCGCGTTCCAGGCAGTTTCTCCATGGCGGAGTAAATATATGTTTAGCATCATGTTAGATTACCAGTTCCTCTTTGCCTGTTTCAGATTTCTAATTCCGTTACACGGATGACTGACCAGGGCTCCTTATAATTCCATTCTCCCTATATATCCTTTCTCGTGCAAGGTGGCCACAAAATCCTTATAATACGTGCCATATGTATCGGCTAATTCTTTTTCCGGCTCAAAGGTCTCTTCTATTTGTGTTAATTTTTTCACGGCCTCTGTAACAGAATCAAAATAGGTTTTAGAAGCGGCCAGTATGGCCGCCCCTACCGCCCCTGTTACGTATCTCATTTTATAAATGGGTAAATTTAATACATTGCTGCGAATCCTCAGCCAGGTATCACTGTTGCTGCCACCGCCCGCCGTGAAAACCGCGTTGACTTTTTCACCCGAAAGCCCTTCTATCATTTCATAAGCATAACGCTCCAGATAAGCGACGCCTTCCATATTTGCGGCATAGCGTTCCGGTCTGGATAAACCCTCGGGAGAAAAGCCACGGGCCTGCGGGGCGATAAAAGGGAAACGCTCCCCCTGCTGTCTCAAAGGCCAGGCAAGGTAACCGGTGGGGATCAATCCCAATGCCTGTTGGTTCAGATCCCTCAGTCCTTCCTGGAAATCTTCTGTGATCCAGTCGGCGCCGGTATTGCTGGCTCCTCCGGGCATCCATCCTCCGGCACTGTCCGGATGGCGGTGATTGTATAAACGGCCCTTCGGGTCCGCAATCTGTGTTGTGGTCACCCCTTTTATCACCAGCGTGGTGCCGATCGTGGTGTTCCATTCCCCCCGGTTCATTGCCCCGGAGGCCACCTGTGAAGCGCATCCGTCGGTCATGCCCGCCACCACCATTATTTCACCCTGTAACCCAAGGTCTGTTACCAGAGAGGGCAAAAGCGGAGCGATCGGTGTGGCAGAAGGCACTACTTCCTGCAACCATTCTTTTTTTAATGGCAGCACCTCATACAAGTAAGCCGGCCACAGAAGATGCTCCAGATCGTATCCGGATTTTAAAGCATTGGTGTAATCAGTGATATCCCACCTGCCACAAAGCTTCCCGGTGATATAATCAGCAGCATGAATCCATTTAGCGATCTTTTTCGTCTCATGAGGGAAGTTCCTTACAAACCAGACCATCTTGGAAAGACCGCTGGAGGCGTTAAAATTCGTATAGCCCTCCGGATGAAATTTCAGGGCCGCTGCCTTACAGGTTTCAGCAACGGATGCGGAACGTTTATCACTATACATGATCGCCGGATGTAACGGCCTGTTATCTTCATCCAAAGGAATGACTGTTCCGGAAGTGGAGGTTACTGAAACCGCATTTATATTCCTTAAATTAATCTTATTCCTTACTTCAACGATGAGCGACTTCAATATGGTCACGCAGGTCTCCCACCACATTTCAGGAGATTGTTCTTCCCTGGATTGATCAGTAAGTGGAAATGCCTGCTGTGCCGTAGCAATCAGATTTCCCTTTACATCGATTAATGCGACACGTGATCCCTGGGTTCCGATATCTATCCCCAGAAAATAGGCTTCCTTCATCTGTAATTCGTTTATGACCTTTTGACGGGGCAACCTGCTCGGGTAGCAATACCAGGCGACACATGGAATCATTCAGCCGGGCGAATGCATCCATCAATGGTTGCCCAACCATTGACCGGTCTCTCTTAAATGCCGTTATACGATTCTATTCTATGGTTTCAGCCATCTTGCGAAAGCCATGCCTCGTCTTTTTCCATTTTTCATACAGCATGTGATAATGCGCCTGGTTTTCCGGGTAGACGATGTCCATGTCTGCGTCCGGCAGATCATTACCTCCCAGCATTTCTGTGCAGATTACCGCCCCACCCGTTACAGAAGCCTGTTGGAAACCCTGCCGGATCCGTATTTTCTTGTCGATCAGGCCGGCAATGAATGTTCTTAAATGTTTGCTCTGCAAACCTCCTCCGCAGGCCCATACATAATCCCGGTCATACGCCCGTTTATCCACCAGACTTTCATAATTTTCCTTGATACAGCACGCAATATCCCACAGGATAGCCCAGGCAAAGTCAGCCCGGGACAACTGTTGGGAAACCGGTGCATTAAAAACAAATCCACCGGTTGTAAGCGGTGTATCTTCTCCCGCCAGCAGCGACCCCAACGAGGCCATACAGGAAGGGTCCTTCAACCCGTCCAGTTCAGCTTCTATCCGGTCATAACCCTCGTTCGGATAAAAACATTCCCTCAACCGTTGGTAATTCAGCCCGGTGACACCGCAATTCGTCTCCAAAATAAATTGCGCACCCTCCACATGGCGGTTTGTCCAGGTCCGCTCCTTTTCATCCAGGAGATACTCCTCGGTGACCTTGATGACAGGTGTGGTAGTCCCCGATACGATCACGATGTCACCTGAGGCGGGTTGTGTACTCTTTATCGCCAGTTGCGTATCCGCACCACCTACGATAACGGGTGTACCCTGATCGATGTGCCACTTATCGGCATATTGCGGCATTATATTCCCCAACACCGTGCCTGACCAATGCAAGGAGGGCAGCAGGCTTCTTTCAATGCCAAACATTTCGCATAATTCATCCGACCAGCAGCCCTGTTCGATATCATATAACAAGGTTTCCGAAGCCTGGGAATGTTCATAACCCATGACGCCACACAATTTGTATTGCGCCCAATCACTGATGCTCATAAAAGTACCGATCTTTTCAGCCAGTTCAGGATGCCTCCCCTTCAATGCGACCAGCTTTAAAGCGGAGAACAGGGATGTCGGGTAACGTCCGGTCATGGCATACACGCGGTGTTTATCTGTCAGGATCGATTCCCATTCCCTTCCACGATGATCATGATTAGGGAGCCCGATCAGGGAATGGCCTTCCCGGTCCAAAACAACAATTCCTTCCCGTTGGCTGCTGGCAGTGATGGCTTTGATGCAAACTCCGGGAACCTGAGCCAATGCCCTCTCAGTGAGGGCAATGACCTGCTCCCACAAAACATCAGGTTCAAAGTAGAGTGCTTCCGGGTACTTGTCATCTTTTTCATAATGCACATCAGCGCGTTCAATATGCAATATCTTTTTGGCTGTGCTTACTACGGCCACCCTTACATTTCCAGTACCGATGTCTATAATCAAATATGCATTCATCCGTAAATATTTTCTTGCTTCAGAGACTTATTAAAATGGGTCATCGCAACGGCATCCATGAAAGCTCTGTTATTTTACTAAAATAAACGCTTTCTCATCACTTCCGATCCATTTATATTTATAAATAGTAGTTGCCTGCTGACCATCTGTTGTTTTCCTGTTATGTGAAATGTAAAACAAGCCCTGGCCTAAAGGAAACAGGCCCGTAGATCCCCATTTAAAGTTCCATCCTCTCACGCCTGACTTAGCATCATTTAAACCAGCATGCAGCAATGACAGCGTTTTTACTTTTATCGTCTTATTATCCGAAGTTATTTCAGCGTTACCGGGCTTTTTGTGTCCGTCAATTACAAACAAACCATAGTTAGGAAATTGACGTTTAGCTCCGCGATATACCGCAGCAAAAAAATCTCCGGTATAAGGATCATAAGCCAAATTCTGGATACCATAATTTGTATTCCCTGTTTTAACAAAATACTTTGCCGGGGGCGCTTTTGGTCCTGAATGATGCGGCTTTTCCTGGGAAAGCGTTTGTCCGAGCCTATCCCAGTCGACTAAGTTATATTTCAATATTATCTGATAATTATTATCATCCCTGGTCGTATCCCCATATATCCCGTAAGCAACATACAAATACTTTCTATGACCATTTGGGTGCCCAATTGCAGGGCCTATCGTGACACCATCAATACCGGAACAACCAAACCGATGTTTAACCATTCTATCCCCCAGGCGCACTTTGGCTTTATAATCATCAACGACTTCTTTAAGATAAACCGTCCGTACTAAATCTCCTTTCTCCGCATCCATATTAGGCCTTCCAATACGAGCGCCATCGAATATGGCAATATAAAAATTTATATCGTTACTATTTTTCAGGCCAAGCTCTTTGCTAATTCCCTTACCAATAGCGTCGTTTTTAAACTCCAGTGACCCATATACCTGATTCGTTTCAGGATCAAAAGTCAAATCGCCCAGGTGACCCACAAGACCGGTTACGCTTCCAACCAAATGCCCTGACATATCCATTTTAACCAGTTTATCGGTAAACGAAAGGTAGATAAACCCGTTTACCTTATCAACGGCCATGCCTTGTACATGAAATTCACCCTGTTTACCGGAAGAAATGGAGTCGGGTAACTTAACTGGCGCATTTGTTTGCGCGTGACTACACAATACAAACATCACTAAAAAAGCGGGCAGCAAGAAAATTCTCTGCATTTGTATCACATTTTGCTGAATCTTATGATTCATCCTGTTAAATTAAGACTGTACTTTTTTTGCCAGATCACTCCTGTTGGCAACAAAACTCTCATTCTCCTTCCGATTTACAAACCAGTTCAATAAATTCCTGTTCATAATTTCCGCATGATGGTCTTCCACCTCAAAGGTTGCCCCGGCAATATGTGGCGTAGCCAAAACATTTGGCTGGTGAATGATCCTGTAATCCAGGGTGTCGGGAGGCTCATGGTCGAATACATCCAGGATTGCGCCTGCGATCCTTTTAGTCTCTAATACGGTCAGTAAATCCTCACTGTTTACCACCATCGCACGTGAGGTATTTACAAAAATGGCATCCGGTTTCATTTTAGAAAACAATGCTTTATCAATCATGCCTTCTGTTTGTTTATTGGCGGGAAGGTGAACCGATACAATATCGCTGTTTTCAAAAATAGCTGTCAGAGAGGTCTTCTCATAAGCCTCATCCGGTGATTCTATATAGGGATCATAGAACCCGACAGTACAGGGAAAAACTTTCACCATCTGGGCGATCCGTTGCCCGATAGCGCCGAAGCCGACCATCCCGATGGATTTTCCAGCCAGCTCAGCACCTTTAAACTGGAGGTAAGAGTCATGCGCACCGCTCTCCCACTTTCCATCCTGCAACCAATTGCTGGCGGCTACGGTCTTGCGCATAAACGTAATCACATTGGCGATAAAGATTTCAGCCACTGCCTCCGCATTACGTGCAGGTGTAAAAAAGATGGGAATACCCGCTTCCGAAGCAGCTTCCACGGCCACATTGGAAGGCGTCCCACGGCAAACACCGATAAAGTTCAAATCCGGGAAGGATTGAATCACCTTTTCTGTTACGCTGTCATGCTCCGTAATGAAAGCATTGGCTTTTGTTTGTTGTAATAAGCTAATCAGTTCATCCTCTTTATAAGCCCTTCCATTCGTTTTCCAGGGCTTATAGACAACTTCTCCCAGCGATTCCTCCAATACCCGACGTGCCTTCTCATTATAGGGTGCTGTAATTAACATCTTTACGGTCATAATCCTTCTCAATTTTTATTTTATGTATTTAATTCCTGCATTAAAAATAAAGGCTACGCCTTTAGTTCAGATCTTTCCGCTCCCTTCACCTGGTGGGCCGTTTTGGCATTATCGGGCAGGGTGATAAATTTTGTCAGAATGGCGCTGATAAAATACAAGATTGCCAGAATCCAGATGACGCCGCCGCTTCCCACCAAGCCAATGAATATGGCGACGATCGCGGGTCCGACAAAAACAGGGAGTCCTGCCCCAAGGTTCAAAATGGCCATGGCGGCGCCTTTATCCTTTTTGACCAAAGAGGGTACCAGGGCGGAAAGCGGCACATAACCGGCGAGCAAAGCTCCCCACAAAACGCCTGGCAATAAAATAAGCCAGAAATTATCGCCGACAAATTGCGGCGCATAGTAAAACAGCAGGGTACTGATGCCGCAACCCACTCCGCCGAACCACATGACCGTATTGCGCCATCCCATGTTATCGCCTACAAAACCAAAGATCAGGTTGAAGATAATATTACTCGTAAAAATGGTCCCCCATATTTGCAGCCATTCTGTAGTGGATAAGCCATATTTTGCCATATAGATAGGCAAAAAGACGGGAAAAGCGAACTGGGCTGTGGTGTTGATGATCCTTACGATCCCCCCCAGGAGCACCTTGGGTTCTTCTTTAACGATGGTCAATCCTTTTACGAGCTCACGGGCTTGGGCATTAAAATCTCCCTTATTTGGATGAAACTTATCCCTGTTTAAAATCAAAGCAAAAAAAGCCCCTATCAATACCCAGATCAGTGCGCTCCATAACGTATTGATGTATCCCAGATGATGAATGGCCCAGCTTGAATAATATGCCCCCAATACATTTAGCCCTCCCGTAAACACGAACCAGAACCAACCCACAGCAGCACCCAGCTTTTTCTGGGGACTCCGATAGGTGATCCAGACTAAAAAGGAATAGGCAAACAAGGGATAACCAAACCCTCTCAGGGCGTAGGTGAACAACATGACGGGATAATTAAGTTCTGTTATACCATATCCCACAAAACCAAGCGTTCCCAGAACATACAGAATCAGGCCCAAAAACATGGTTTTCTTGATACCGAATCCTTCGGACAATACCCCCGAAAACCAGGAGGATATGGCAATCGTGATTCCATAGACCGTAAAAAGCGTGGCCGACAGCTGAATGCTCATGCCATGTTCGATCAGATATGGGCTGAGCCATCCCTGTTCCAGCCCGTCCCCCATCATAAAGATCATAATACCCAGATAGCCCCAGGCAAGAGGTTTAGGGATGCCGGCCCTATCCAGTAATGAATGGCCGGCAGAGGGTTGATTTGTTTGGTTAGTAGTCATATATAAGGATTAAAATTGTTAATATGAATCCATTCTGAAAATAACAGGTAGTAAAATAGCACCTCCTATTATTCATTTATATAGCCTTGACTGCGCAATATTTGTATTGTTTTCATTGTTAAAGGTTTTTTCAAAAAATTTAAGATACTTATGGGTAATTTTAAAGAAACCACAATTTTCCTGACACAGGTGGCGCGTCACAGGGCCCTTCCCAGACACAACATGTTCCTCCACGCCATCCGTCATTTTATTTCCTCCTTTAGTACCATATGTCTTTCGCGCAATGAATCCAGCACCTTTTTATAGGCAGGGTTCCCGGCAAGATTGGTTATTTCGTGCGGATCATGGGTGATGTCAAATAACTCCTCATAATCATGTTCAATGTATTTCATATATTTAAAATCCCTCGTTACGACGCCTTCTTCCCTCGGAATTCCCGGGCTGCCCAAAAAATAATGCTGATAGAAAAAGTCCTTTCTTGCAGGGATCTTGTTTTCCACCAGATCAATTAAATTGACCCCCTGCATATTTTTTGGAACCGGAACCCCGGCCATGGCAAGAATAGTTGGGGCGATATCTATATTCAGCGCAATCTGTTGGGGTCTTATCTGCTTGACTTTGTCTGGCAATCCGGGATCGTAAATAAGCATGGGTACGCGAATGGATTCTTCATACCCGTACCATTTTCCTATTACCCCATGGGCGCCCATCATAAAACCGTTATCCCCCATAAATATAACAATGGTATTATCCGCTATGCCAAGCTGTTTTAATTTCTGCACCATCTTACCCACCACATCATCAACACCGGTGATGAGTTCATAATACTCCTTGGCGCTTTTCTGAAATAATGCAGGTGTTGAATAAAGCGCCTTCCACCTTACCCGACCCACATTTTTATCCGTCCTGAAAAAAACAGGAAGGTCATTCCAATATGCAGGTTTAGCCGTCACCGGCTCCGGGATGGTTACATTATTGTAATAATCCTTATACCGCCTTTGAATGATATATTTTGGGGGCCGGCCATCTTGTATATGGGGAGCTTTAAAGCTGACTGAAAGGCAAAAAGGCCCATCCCCCTTCTGCCCATAACGACCCAGAAATTTCTCAATAGCATGTCCGATGGTATCGGTATCATGGATTTTGCGACCATTTTTCTCCGTAATAATGTAGCTGGGTTGTGTCTTTCCTCCTGCCTCAGTATTCACACAGAAATCGAATAATGTATCAGGGGCATGTGTCCCGACGCCAAACTTCCCGATAAAACCGATCTTATATCCGGCGTTCTTAAGCAAGGCAGGATAAGTCATTGCCAGCGCCTTAGCAGTAAAATCGGTATGGAAATTATTAATTTGATGCCGTGACTCATATTCCCCTGTAAGAATACTCGCGCGGCTGACACAACAAATAGAGGTCGTCACATATGCGTTCTGGAACAAAATGCCGGCATGGGCCAATTTGTCAAGATGAGGGGTGATGATGATGGAGTTTCCCATCGCCCCCAATGCGTCCCACCGCTGATCATCGGTGAGTAAAAAGATGATGTTGGGGTGATCCTGGTCGGTGTTAACCGCCCCATCTTTTAATTTTTTTTCTACCGGCAGGCTTTGCTTTTGAGCATACACCTGTAAGCCCAGTAAAACATAAAAAAAAGTGTGAATTGCTCTTTTGAAAACCATCAGATTATTGCTACGCTTTTGTAATATTTTAAGCCATTCCAGCATATCTTTAGTTTGTTTTATTACTATTCCTTCCTACCCGTCCGAAATCCCAGCCGTCCACAAAGTAAATCAGGGACCACCGTAAATGAGATAGCATCATCCTTTATTATATCAACTTCTCTCTTACCTGCTTTTCACGCATTATAGGTAAACACGTTGAAGCCGGATATGTCCCGATTTAATCGCTAATGTAACCTATATCACGCAGCTTTTTTATTAACATGAAATTTTTTTGCAGATGAATACCGAAGTCCGAAAAGAAAATCTGTCTATGTTCAATCATTATCCGCATACTCACAGGCCATCGTTCTAACCCAACCAATCTGATCGTCCTGACCGTTGTCCTGTGCCAAACGGTTTACGGCCTATTCCTTAATTTATTAATTTACTTATTATTTTACTTATTTCTTACCATGTTACTTTAGTTTACTACTTTACCTATTTTCTGAAAAAGGTGACGCCTCCGCCATCTTCAATGGCTGAGAGTGGGGAAGTTCTGTTGAGGACTTCGACCGTTGGATGTCTGATCACGATCCATCCGTTTTGTGAGAGTACACCGCCCATTTGCATAAACTGGCTGTCATCACCGCCTGTGCCTCCCTCTATGACAAAAGTGTTCGTTCCTTCACCAAAAAGCGGTTGCTTTGCACCTGTCTTTTTATTCACGGCACTGTAAAGATCACTACTGGCCGGGATTAAATAACCATTGCCTCCATTCAGCGCAGCCCCTACCGGAGAATTAAAAAACACTGCATCAACAGGTACCGTAGAACCGGTGACCTCTGTACCTTTGAATACAGCAACGCCGTCTGCCGGGCCGCTATTTGACAGGAGTCCCGTTGTGGAATTACCAAAACCATCGCCAGCCACCTTACTGGTATTCCCAAGATCTACCTGTATGGCCCGGATCCAATTGGCCCCGCTGATATCTGTACTTAATCCGTCCGGCCAGTAACCGGCAATGACTTTGGCAGCAGACCCCACATAGAAGAAGGTACCTTGTGTCGCGGACCCTTGTGTCAAGTTAAATTTAAAGGTCGTTTTACCGCCTTCCGCCCATCCTTTAGACGTGGCAGCGCCATTGGTACAGACCACTACACTATAAGGGGTCTTCGAGAAATCTATGTCCTTTAAGGCCATCAATTGGATGTACTCATAGCCGCCTTTGTGAACAATGGTCACACCGGTAGAATAATTAGTAACATTACCCTTTACTTTTTCATCAGATCCCCGCGGGTCTGCCATGATGCCGGTAATAATAATATCGGATGTCAAAGGAATGCTGGTATTGGAAATATCCGAATAATTGCGCAACCACAGTTGTTTTTCAAGGCTGTCAGTTGAAGCGGGGGCATTGCCGTACATGGCTATGCCCGTATAGGATGCATTACTTAAAGCAAGCGAGTCTGCCAGTGCTGATCCTGGAAATGTATATAAATGAATCTGGCCTGGACCCGTTGATCCATCGGAAAGCCCTTTACTGCCACTATAGGTCTCCTCCGCCGCAGGGGTCGGAACGATGTCTGCCGCAGCGACTTTGATCAATGTTTCATTATAGGTGTCAAAATGATTGACAAGGGCCTCCAACAAAACAGGCGTTGGCTTTATCGGGCTACCCTTGCCAAGTTTGGTGATATCAGATAAAGAGGGTCCGGAAATCATCATATTGCCGTTCTCTTTAATGAGTGAGGCTCCTTCAATATTGACGGTAACCGAATCCCCGGGAACAAATGACATCTTACCCGAAGAGTCTTTTAAAGCAATGGCGATACCCGCGGGCCCCTGCTGGATGACCAGGTATCCCCTGGGTATATTTCCGGATGCCGCATCCGATATGACCGTACCATATATCTTGTCAATATCTTTACCCAACTTAATGTCTTGTCCCTGGTAAATGCTTTTTACATCGCGGATGGTCAAATAAATTCCTGAGTCGGACGCCATCTTTAAATCATAGTGTGATCTGTCACAGGAAGCTAAGGCAGCCAGAAGGCCCGAAGCGATAAACAACAGTACAGTGTACCTTTTTTTATTCATGATCATCATTTTAATAAAGGTTTATAATCTTCATCTGCAAAAGCGCCTTCTTTATTTCATTTTCATCTTCGTGAGAACAGGAAAATGATCGGAAGGGAACAATCCATTCTTGGTTGAATCGGTCAGGACCCCGTAGGTGAGCACATCCACACCACTGCTGACATACACATAGTCTATGGTTTCTTTTGGCACGCGACCGTCACCACCATTAAAGGTGGCTGAAGGACCCTCAGGCGCGGTGGCTGAAATATCCCTGCTACTTTTAAGGATCGCCCTGTATTCCATGCTCCCGGTGGACTGGGGCGTCGTATTCATATCCCCGGTCAGCACAACCGGATACCCTTTGACGATCGCCTTTATGGAATCCAGGATCAATGCCGCGGAATGGATCCGTGATTGTTTGCCGACGTTATCAAGATGGGTATTGAACACGTAAAAAGAAGATCCGGTGTTTTTATCAGCTAATAACACCCAGTTACAGATTCTTTGTACCGAGGCGTCCCATCCGATAGAAACTTTATCGGGGGTCAGCGAAAGCCAGAAATGCCCCCACTTCTTTGGCGTAAACCGCTCTTTATTATAATAAACTGCATCAAATTCTCCGTTGGTACCCGTTGGCGTTCCGGCGTCCCTGGACAGCCCGGATTTCCCCAACCCGGTATTTTGTTTGATATACTGTCCCTGGATGTACATATCCTCCTGTGCGCAAAGGATATCAGGGTTATATTTCTTTAACAAAGCGATCACACGGTCTTTTCGATCATCCGGATCACCCCATAAATAACCGGGACGCGTTTCCTTTTTGGCGTGCAAAATATTATAGCTCATCAAAGAAATACTTTGCTCACCGGACGGAGAAGCTGGCTTGGACGCTTTATCCTTCTTACAGGCCGGGCTGATCATCGTCAACAAACATCCTGTTATCATACACAAATACTTCATTTGTATTTTTTTATTGCCACCCCGGGTTTTGCTTAAGGTTTGGATTCAACACGATTTCATTATAGGGGATGGGATAATAATATTTGTAATCATCCCACTCCTTTTTTTGACTGTATCTCCAAAGCAGGTTGCCTTTAGTCCCTTCCGACAGTTCTGTAGCCCCGTTGTTCAACAGCACATATACCACACCGGCCACTTTATTGGCAGGCGTCTTAG
>DASULB010000244.1:0-7677 GCA_036278455.1 Chitinophagaceae bacterium
TTTCCCTTTCTTGTAATAATCCATGCCATATAAGTCGGGATAAAAGACACAGGGATATCCTTGTTCCCTCAGAAGGATCAGTGCATAGGCGTGCGGTCTGAACCATTTTTCAATATTAGATGGCATTTCCCTGAAATTTTGTGTATCATGATTATCCACGAAAGTCACACTATGAATAGCATCAACCTCCACCAGGGTTTTATTGAATATTTTACGCAGATCATATTGCTTTCTTTTTTGAGAAGCGATACGCAGATTGTGGTGAAGCGGAAAATCGAATAACGACATACAGCCGTTTGAAACTTCTATAAACTTCTGGATAATATCAAGGCTGTTAGGATATTCACCCACGGTAAATAATTCTCTGTTGGTTTTACTTCGAAGTTCGTGCAGCCAGTCGGGGAAAAAAGAAGGAGTAATATGTTTAACAGCATCCAGCCTGAAACCGTCCACTCCAGTGCTTTCAAGGTACCACAATCCCCACTTTTTCAGTTCTTCCCTTACAGCGGGGTTACGAAACTCAACATCTGAAAACATTAAATAATCAAAATTCCCTCTTTCATCACTTAATAATTCTTCCCAGTCTTCCCCATATTCGTTTAATATCTTATATATCCCGCCCTCTTTATTATTCTCATCCCAGTCCACACCGCTGAAGCATTGAAAATCCCATTGAAAAGCAGAATACTTACCTTGCCGCACTGGGAAATTGAATTTCGTATAAGCCTTGATCTTATAAGCATCGCTGATAACCTCCTTGCGGTTATCCGGGTTGACCTTATGCGCCATCACCTCTTCCGTTTCGTCGGCACCGGCTTTATGATTGAATACCACATCTGCGTATGCCTGAATATTATTTTCATGAAGAGCGCGGACAGCCTGTAGATACTCATCTCGTGTTCCAAACATGGTCGCAACCGATCCTTTTTGGTCAAATTCGCCCAGATCATACAGGTCATACGCATCATAACCCACTGAATCGGCCCCTCCTGCCGCCTTATAGGCTGGAGGCAGCCACATACCTGTTATACCAAGTTCCGAAAGATGAGGAGCTTCCTTAATGACATGTTGCCAGAGGGCTCTATCCTTTGGATAAAACCAATGAAAGAATTGAAACATCGTGTAATTTGGCATAAAATTTTATATTTAAAACTAAGGCCGGACAGGCGAAATAACAATCATGAGCAAATACATCGCCAAAAAAATTGGGAATGAGCATATTAAAAAACCGCACTTAAAATGACCACGGAATAATAAAAAGTGTGGAATATTTTCCTCAAATTCCTCAGGATGCTAGCCGGGCGTTAACATGCAAAAACATGCTAAGTGTCTAAAGAGCTGCGGGCAGCTGCCTCCTGAAAATTTTATAAAGGATCGAAGGGCGATAGATCCGGAATCTTAATATTAGTCAGGGAGCATATGGCTCTTTAGAATATTTTATAAGCAATAACCAGTTTGTCTTCTTCCCGATTTACCACACAATTTAAAAGCGATGCCCGAAGGACCATCGATTGTAATATTAAAAGAGGCGGTACAGCCTTTTATCGGAAAGCGGATAAAGCTCGTTGAAGGAAATACCAAAAAAATCGACATCGCACCGCTAAAGGGAAGAAGAATCATTGACTTTAAAAGCTGGGGCAAGCATTTTCTGATTTGTTTACCGGATTATACAATTCGTATTCATTTAATGCTTTATGGTTCTTATCTGATCAATGCCCGGAAGGAAACTCCCGTGCGCCTTGGTTTTAAGTTTGAACAAGGTGAAATAAACTTTTATTCTTGTTCTGTCGCACGGATAGATGCTCCTCTGGACGAGGTCTATGACTGGTCGGCAGATGTTATGAGTAAAATGTGGGATAGCGAGAAGGCCATCCAAAAATTAAAGCAACATCCCGATACGCTGGTTTGCGACGCTTTACTGGATCAGCATATATTTTCAGGAGTGGGAAATATCATCAAAAATGAGGTTTTATACCGTATTCGGGTCCATCCAGAAACAGTCGTTGGGAAACTGCCCGCTGCCAAGCTGAATGAATTGACGCGCGAAACGGTGCATTATAGTGCCCAATTCCTCCAATGGCGAAAAGAATTCACGCTCAGGAAACACTGGCTCGCATATAGCCAAACACGCTGTTCGCGTGATGATGCACCTTTTCATAAAAAAAAGCTCGGCAAAACCATGCGGCGAAGTTTCTATTGTAGTGTCTGTCAAAAATTATATCATTAATAGGATTGGTATGATAATTTCATTAAAAGTGGAATCAAGCAATGAAGCAGGCTGTCGAGATATGGAAGTAAACGTTAATGGGAAGACAATGCGGTCCCTGGCAGGTGACGCGGTTAAAAGCGCCGAGGCGGTTCATTTGGTTCATGTTACCGATAAGATTACCGGAATCACCAGGGAGTGGAATCAAAAAGGATTCGAATATTTTTATAAAAGCAAAAGGATAAAGAAGGCCAATGATCTGAAAAGAATAAAAAGCCTGGTAATCCCTCCTGCATGGGAAAATGTGTGGATCTGTCCTTTTGAAGACGGCCATTTACAGGCAACAGGGTATGACACGAAAAAAAGAAAACAATACAGGTATCATCCCCTGTGGATCGCGCTGCGGGGCAAAACAAAGTTTTATCGTTTGCGGGAATTTGGGGATGTCCTTCCCACCATCCGACAAAGACTTCAAAAAGATCTTAGATTAAAAGGGCTTTCACGCGAAAAAGTGCTGGCAACCGTGATCAGCCTCATGGAGCAAACCAATATCCGGATAGGCAACGCGTTGTATGAAAAACTATATGGGTCCTTTGGCTTATCCACCTTCCACGATAAGAATGTGAAGGTTAACGGGAGCAGCATCCGGTTTGTGTTTAAAGGGAAAAAAGGAGTCAGTCATGATATCAATATCCGGAACAAAAAACTGGCGAGGATCGTTCACCGTTGCAGGGAAATTCCCGGTAAGGACCTGTTTCAATATTATGACGAAAAGAATCATGTGCAATCAATCAATTCCGGTGATGTGAACGACTATATCAGGCAGATTTCGGGTAAAGACTTCACCAGTAAGGATTTCAGGACGTGGGCGGGAAGCGTGGAGTGCATAAGAGCCTTTAAGGGGATCGGTTTTGAAGGAACCGATCCCATGCTAAAGAAAAATATGGTGAAGGCGATCGACCGGGTAGCCGTATGTCTGGGAAATACCCGAAGCGTATGTAAAAAATATTACGTACATCCTATAACACTTAAGTGTTATGAAAATGGGCAATTGGAAAAGTATGTTAAGAAGTTCAGAAGAGGAACCAGGTGGATGGAACCTGAAGAAAGAATATTAATGAAAATGCTGGAATCTCACACGAACAAATAACGCATTAAAAAGAAATATTAAAATGAAATCAGTATGGACCGGGGATATAGGTTTCGGTTTGGTAACCATCCCTATAAAGCTATACAGCGCCACCCAAAAAAGTGAGCTGAATTTTGACATGCTAGATCAGCGGGATCATTCAAATATACGCTATAAACGCGTTAATGGGGATACCGGTAAAGAAGTACCGTGGGATAACATTGTGAAAGGCTATGAACTGGATGGAAAATATATCGTTCTGACCGATAAAGATTTCAGTAATGCCAGTCCTGAGAAAACAAAACGGATCGAAATAGTGGAGTTTGTGGAAGAAAGTGACATCGACAGCCTGTATTTTGAACAACCTTATTATACAGAGCCTGCCAAGAACGGCGCCAAGCCATATGCATTGTTTAGGGAAGCATTACTTAAAACAAAAAAAGCAGGGCTAAGCACCTTCGTACTCCGGAATAAGGAACACCTTGGCCTCATTAAAGTGGTAGGAAATGTAATAGTACTTCATCAAATCCGCTTTGAGGAGGAGATTAGAAGCACAGAAGACCTTAATATTCCGGCGAAAGGAAAGATAGAGCCGGGTCAATTGAAAATGGCAAGTAGTTTAATAGACCAGATGGCGGCAGATTTTGATATCAGCCGTTATAAGGATACCTACACCGAACAGTTGCTAAAATATATCAAAGCGCGCGCAAAAGGAAAGAAACCCGTTAAGCCTAAAATGAAGGTGGCCCATAAACAATCTGATGATTTAATGGATCAATTAAAGGAAAGTTTGAAGGTTAAACGTAAAAAGACTTCCTGATATCTTATCCATGAGCCATTGTATAAAATGCGTGTAGGAGAAATTAGAATTAAAATAATGTTGATCAACACAAAAGCGATCATAATTGCCTTCCTAAACAAATCTGTGATCACAATGAACAATGCGGAAAAGCCAGGATCAATCCAAGGCGAAACATCGATAAACCGCTAAAAAGAACAAAAAAACATAATGAAAGCCGAAACCGATAATGATAAAACAATCACGGTGAGCAATCGAAGACTGCAACTCACTAATTTGAATAAGATCTTCTGGCCGGAGGAAAAGATCACCAAAGGCGACGTAATCGATTATTATAATACGGTTGGTAAATACATTCTTCCCTATCTAAAAGGCAGGCCGGAATCTCTGAAACGAAATCCGAACGGTATTTCAGACAAAGGTTTCTTTCATAAGGATGCTGGTGAGGATGCCCCCGAGTGGATCGACACAAAAGAAATTTATGCTGAGTCAACTGAACAAAACGTCAATTACATCCTTTGCAACAATAAACCAACCCTTCTCTATCTGGCCAATTTGGGTTGCATAGAATTGAATCCATGGAACTCCAGGATTGAAAAACTCGACTATCCGGATTACCTCATTATGGATATAGACCCTTCTGAAAAAAATAATTTTGATGATGTCATTGAGGTTGCCTTGGCAATCAAAGACATACTAGACAGAGCGAAAGCCGCTTCTTTCTGTAAGACTTCCGGTGCCAGCGGTATACATGTCTATGTTCCACTGGCAGCCAGGTATCCCTATGAACAAGTACGTGCCTTTGCAGAGTTGCTCGCGGGGATGGCCCATGGCCAGATTCCAGGGTTATCTACCATGGAAAGATCTTTAAAGAAACGGGGAAAGGATAAGGTATACATAGATTACCTACAGAACTCCCGCGGGCAAACCCTTGCCTGTGCCTACAGTCTCCGCCCGAGACCCGGCGCTACGGTTTCCACTCCGCTGAAATGGTCCGAAATAAAAAAAGGACTGCGCCCTGATGGATTTAACATCCATACAATTCCAAAACGGATTACCAGGGAAGGCGATCTGTTTGCCGGTGTGCTTAAAAAAGGGATTGATCTGGAAAAATGCCTTCCCCTACTGGAAAACTGAAGCTTCCATGGGCATATTTTTCCCCATAGTATGGGAAAAACAAAACCTATCTGTGGAAGCGCATATCGAATCTTCAAGAGGATTCCTTTGTTATTATATTGAACTTATTTATTGGCAGACCGATTTTCAGGCCACCGGCGACTCTGCGGGAATCAAAGCACGCCTCCACTATTTTGGCATAGTTTTATCCCTAATCTTAGTAACACGCTTAGCAATCGCATTTCAATTATAATTATTAATTAAAAAAGGTTTATCATGAAAAGCACCGCTGTTGAGAATTCCCTGTTAATGGAATTTTTCGTTAGTCAATTGCAAGACATATACTGGGCTGAAGAACACCTGGTCAAAACGCTTCCTAAAATGGCAGAGAAGGCAACCACCGATGAGTTGGCAAATGCTTTTACCAATCACTTAAGGGAGACCGAAGAACATGTTAACCGGTTGGAGATGGTCTTTGAAATGATCGGTGAAAAAGCCAAAGCTGAAAAATGTGAAGCCATGAATGGTATCCTCAAGGAGGGGGAAGACATCATTTCAGACACAGAAAAAGATACCATGACACGCGACGTTGGGCTGATCTTCGCCGGACAAAAGGCGGAACATTATGAAATCGCCACCTATGGTGGACTGATCACGCTGGCCAAGACCCTCGGATTCCCGGATGTGGCCGGGATCCTCGTTCAGACGCTGGAAGAGGAAAGAGGTGCAGATACAACTTTAACTGACATAGCCGAGAGCCAGGTTAATGTGGCTGCCAGTGGGGAACAAGAGGACTAATTTTTTGCTGGAACTTCCTCTTTGTCCCGCCTCCCGTCATCCGGACGCGATAAAGGGCAAAACTGGGAATATGAGATTTCTATGTAAACTGTTCTGAAAAAGAATGGGGAATAACCCGTCTGGCACCCCGGTTATTCCTTTTGTAGAGGAAGTGTATGTCTTTTACATTACTATTATCATTCAAATGTGAAGTACGATCCCGTTAAGAAAAATAACCATGCGCCGGGTGCGCCTGGAATCTCCCCACGTTGGTCCTCCAGTGCTAAATCCGGCATTGGAAAAGCAATGGAGGCAACATCCGATGTAAGCTTTACCATCAGTCATGGAATTGTCAATGAAGTATTTTATCCGTGGGAGGATGAAGCCGGGATACGCGACATGGGCTTTATTGTGACAGGTGGTGCAGATTTTTTCTCAGAAGAGAAAAATGACGCAACACATATCATAAAAATGGTCTCCTTGGGTGTTCCCGCTTATGTACTTACCAATACCTGCCGGGAAAAACGATATCGCATAGATAAAGAAATCATCTCTGATCCCATTCGTAATACACTGCTGCAACGGATCCGGTTCCGGGCATTGAAGGGGCGTATAAATGAGTATGCCCTTTATCTTTTATTGGCCCCTCATTTGGGAAATCAGGGAGCTGAGAACACCGGGTGGATAGGCGATTATAAAGGTGTACCCATGCTCTTTGCCAGGAGGGGCAATAGGGCACTGGCGTTGGCTTGTTCGTTGCCCTGGGTAAAACGGTCTGCCGGATTTGTCGGAATCTCCGACGGATGGGAAGATATCCATCAGCATAAAGAAATGACATGGGAATACCAATATGCTGAAAATGGGAATATCGGACTGACGGCACAAATCGATCTGGAGAAAACGGCGGGACGGTTCATCATAGCACTGGGCTTCGGACACAATGAATATGAAGCTGCTTATTCGGCACGGGGCAGTCTCTTGGGCGGATATCGGGAGATCAGAGAGAAATTTATAGCTGAGTGGCGAAATTGGCAAAAAAGACTACCCAATTCCAAATCATCGGGAAATACAGTTGGCAAATTATTCCGCATCAGCGCTTCCGTGCTGCGTATGCATGAGGCTAATCGTGTGCCGGGAGCCATTATTGCAAGCATGTCTATCCCCTGGGGTGAAACAAGAGGGGATGAAGATACAGGAGGATATCACATGGTCTGGCCACGTGATCTTGTAGAAAGTTCCGGTGGCTTGCTTGCCTTACAAGCGAAGGAAGATACGCTAAGAATCCTGATTTACCTGATGACGACGCAGGAGGCTGACGGCCATTGGGTGCAAAATATGTGGCTGCAGGGCAGACCGCATTGGGAAGGTATCCAGATGGATCAGACTGCGCTGCCCATTTTGTTAATAGACCTTTTCAGACAGCATGGGGCACTTAAACAGGAAAAGCTGCACCGGTATTGGATTACGGTAAAAAAAGCACTGGCCTATCTGGTGCAAAACGGGCCATATACGGAACAAGACCGCTGGGAAAGGGACGGAGGATTATCCATCTTTACCGTTGCAACAGAAGTAGCCGCTTTACTGGCAGGAGCCGATTTTGCGGACATTAATGAAGCCCCTGAGATAGCTGCTTATTGCCGCGAAACAGCT
>DASULB010000245.1:0-3425 GCA_036278455.1 Chitinophagaceae bacterium
GCCGTATACTGAACGGTACTGCGGTGGTGTGGGGATGAAAGGGGGTAAGAGGTAGCCCTATGCCTGCTCATCAGTTTATCGATTAAATACCTGAGACTCATAGCGCGTTTCCCTTAATCAATAGGGTCGATTTTATGGACGCTTCTTTTAAGTGGAGGAACTTCTGCCGCTCTTCATCCTGCATAAATTGTTGAAAGTCTTCTTCAGATGGGAAGGATGCCAGATGGATTTCATAGGGCATTTCCATATTGTTTTCTATAACAGTACTTTCACGAGGTCTAGTTCTGAAAAGGAGTTTTCCGTTGTATTTGGCAATGGCAGGAATGGCAATGCTTTCAAACTGATCAAAAACATCTTCTTTTCCTTCTTTGATGTAAATCAATTGAGTGATGTAAATATCCATGTGTATTGAATTTGATTAGTTGCAATATGCCCTGCCGGTGTAGGCATTGCGCTATATTCATTCACATCCCTTTGTTTTGCATAACATGGGACCAATTCCCGGTTCCGAAAGGAACTTTAATAATTTGATTTTTGTTGCTCCGAAGTTTTAAATATAAACCTTAATCCTACATTGATCAGCGCGGCAAACGCCAAAACAACTGCCCAAATAGTAACCCCTGCAAAATATAATGCCGCCGCCGATGCTTCAAATAGCACAAAAGTAATAATTAAAAGCAATGGATACGGAAACTGATTCCTTGCTTTGGGTGCCATCTTTATTGCCCAAAAGATGATCACCAATACCGGAAGTCCTATACCACATAGATAATGTATCGCAGGGATTTTCCCGAAATGAAAGCCCGCATAGGCAAATGCGGCCAGCATAGCCAGCTCTAACAGGAAGCTAAATGCCTCATTTATTGATTTGAGCATGAATGTGTATTCTTTAACCACAGCGTTGCAAATCCCGAAGTAGAAGCTTGCAGGTACTTCAGAGGGTTATTTCCACTGCAAACGACCGGATAATCCTGATTTTTCAAATGCAGCTTCAATTTCCTTTCTTGATTCAGTGAAATGCTTCCATCCTTCGAAGTGCAAAGGAACTATCTTTGCTTTATCAAAATGCCGGGCAAACAGCACCCCTTCCCCGGCGGTCATGGTCAGGGGATCTTTGCCGACTTCTTTTACGACCGCCGCACCCATGAACACCAGCGCCAGCGTTACCTCAAAACGTTTGGCTACCGCTTTGACGCCCTCATACCAAACCGTATCTCCTGTGATGTAAGCAGCTTGACTATCTCCCTTAAACTGTAAAGTAAAGCCGGTTACCGGACCACGGTCACCGCTTACCGGACCATGCCTGCAGGGCGTTCCTGTAATTTGTAACACACGGTTATCTTTTGTAGGTAATTCTATAGTCTGCCAGTTTGCCAAACCAATGGCATTTCCCCCGAGCCGCTCTGCACCGTCAAGGGTAGTGAATACCTGCTTTACCTGAGGTAAAAATTCTCTGCCGGAAGTGTCAAGGTTATCGAAATGATGGTCGTGGCTCAATAGCACACAATCAATTGCTCCTAACCGGCTTAAGTGCACTGCAGGTGATTGAGACTTGTGCAATACATAATAGGGGGTTTTGTAGTCCGTATTCTCCGCATCAAAAGTAGGATCGGTGAGCAACCGCAGACCGCCGACTTCCAACAAAGCTGTCGGACCTCCTATATAGGTTATCATTATTTCCTCTGTTAACATCTTATGATCGTACCGTCTTTATGTTATTTATGGATTGGCATTTCCTGAGGACAAATTTAGTGCTTAAAAGTTACTTTCCTTTCTACCAGATTACTCATGGATTACAAGTGTCCCATTGAATCGGTTCGGTGAAAGGCTTCTGTTACCGGCAAAGCAAATGACGAGATCGCCATTTTTCAAAGAGGGTTAATCATTGTTCTTTTTGTTGTTGAATTTATTTTACAAAACGCTGATGCCAATTTTTGTTACTTCAAAACTTTTGCAAGTGACAGCTCCCTTTTTATTTTTTGACCGACAGGACGCTTTTTTTGTAGTTTACAGGATAGGTTAATAGCCCACGGCCGTTTTCAGTGGCTCCCGGCAAAGGCAAACTTTATTCCAGCGCTGTCTCCCTGTGTTGAAACCGTACAGGCATTGTATCATTACCGGACATAAGGTAGGATATGGTAATGTATATCATGATAGGCCCTAATTGATTAGCATTTTGGCATGACTTCTATGGTAATAGAGGGATTAAATGGCTTTTTGCAATGGAAGCGGACTGTCAAAGAAAATGATGGAGGAGTGGCTTTTAATCTATAACAAGATATCAGAGCGAAGAATGCTGAACGGGGGTTTACTAAATTTGATATGATAAGCTGATGGTATGCTGAAACATTATATTAAAATAGCGGGCAGAAATCTCTGGAGAAATAAAGGCTTTTCGGCGATCACCATTTTTGGATTGGCGATAGGCCTGGCCACCTGTCTTTTGATCACGCTGTTTATTGTAGATGAGCTGAGCTATGACAAATACAACGTAAACGCTGATCAGATATACCGCGTGGACGCGCATATCCGTGTTAACGGAAGTAGCTTTAATAGCAGGGTTACCCCGGCGTCTCTGGGCCCTGCGCTCCTCAGGGATTATCCTGCCATAGAGAACATGGTCCGTATCAGGGGCGGAGGCGGAAAGGTACTGGTCACCAAAGGAAACCAGACCCTGATGGAGCCTGATTGTTTTTGGGCGGATTCTACCTTGTTCGATGTGTTTACCCTGCCCATGATATCGGGTAATCCGAAAACCGCCCTGACACAGCCCCATTCGATCGTATTGTCGCGGCAAATGGCGTTGAAATATTTTAACAGCACCGATGTTGTCGGCAAAACATTACTGCTGGACAACACGACCACCGTTAAGATCACGGGGGTAATCGAAGACATGCCCGCTGAATCACACCTGCATTTTCATTTTATCAGGTCCATGTCGGGATTGGCGGAAAGTCGCTCGGATTTCTGGCTGAATAATAACTTCGGGACGTACGTGCTGGCCCGGCCCGGAACAGACGAAAAAACCATTGACCACTATTTGCAACAAGCCGCCCTGAAATACGCGCAACCCCAGCTGGAAAATCTGACGCACAACTCATTCCACGACCTGGCAAAAGACGGTGGCTATTTTGAATATAAAACCATTCCCCTGACAAAGATTCACTTGTACTCCACCATTACCACGGAACTGGAACCATCCGGCAATATCCAATATGTATACATATTCATCGTGATTGCCATTATTGTATTACTCATTGCCTGTGTCAATTTCACAAACTTATCCACGGCTCGGTCGGCTGGCAGATCCAGGGAGGTGGGGATCCGAAAAGTCATGGGTTCACAGCGGTCTTCCCTGGTATCTCAGTTCTTGACGGAATCCATCCTGACCAGCTTTCTCGCCATGGGGCTTGCCGTATTAATTG
>DASULB010000246.1:0-2494 GCA_036278455.1 Chitinophagaceae bacterium
TTACCCCCCCACCCGGTGACACGATTTCGCCGCTGGCATCTAATATCTGTGGTGTAATAGGGCCATAAACATTGGATGGAATTTGAAAAATGCTTTGGTAGATGGAGGAATTACTTTCTCCGGGGGTTCGTTCTCTTTTAATGTTTCCACTTAAACGAACATAAGCTTTTAAGTACCTGTTAATGCGTATATCTACATTAGAACGGTAATTAATCCATAGATCATTCGAGTTAGGATTGTATTTGGTTTGATCTGTATTAAATAAACCGCCCTGATGCATCACATTAAGGTTGGAATAGAACTGTACATTATCATTTCCCCCATTGAGATCAATTCCAACGCGTTCCATGGTAGCCAGGTCTCTCATGAACATGTTGTACCAGTTGTTATTGGGATACAGCTCTTTATTGGCCCCCGACTGGTACCCCCGGATCTGCTCATCAGAAAAATATTGATTCTTCCCATTAGCCGGGTCATCATTAAAGGCCGCCTGATTTCTCATTGCTGCGTAGGTGGCAGAATTATAAAACATAGGCGTAGTGGTGGCTTGCTGGACTGATTGATCATAACGGGCATGCACCTGCAATTTACCCTTTTGTCCACGTTTGGTTGTAATTACAATCACACCATTTGCACCCTGAATACCATAAAGAGCCTCTGTAGAAGCATCTTTAAGGACGGACACCGAGGTTATTTCATTTGCTGAAATATAGTCCAGGGTTTGGGCCGGATTATAGGCGACCATAATGCCATCTATCACAACCAGGGGATGATTGTCCCGATAGGAAGAAAGCCCTCTTATATACAGATTCGTTGTAGCACGTGATAATTCGGAATAAGTTTCCTGGGTAGTGAGTCCCGAAAGCCGTCCTGCAAATGCCTGGGTAAGATTGGCTACAGGCGACCGCTCCAACTCCTTACCGCTCACCGTGGAAACAGCACCTGATATCGCCTCACGTAACTGACTTGTATAGCCCAGCTGAACTACCTCATCATTGTTATGGACGTCAGGCTGAAGGCTGACATTCAGTTGACTGTTATCGCCGACAGCTACTTTTTGGGTAAGGAAGCCGTGTTTTGAAAAAACAAGTGCTTTGCTGTTATCGTCTACTGTAATACTGAAGGCTCCGCCGACAAGGGTGGAAGTTCCGTTCCTTCCGTTCTCAGAATTGACCAGCACATCCGGCAAGGCTTGACCAAACTGGTTTGTCACCACACCCTTGATGACGGAGGATGTGTCTTGCGCTGCCAGGGAAATATTCAAAAAGCATATCGCTATCAAAGAAAGCAAGCAGGTAATTTTAGTAAAGGAATTATGTCTCATATAATTGATCGTTATAAGTCAGTTAAAGAACCAATAATTTATTGTCACCACCCGGGATTCTGCCAGTTTTCCCCGGTAATGGACAACAAGCGGTTAGCCTCATCCAACGGGACGGGTAACCAGAGAAACTTATTAGTATAGCAGGCCCGTGGGGTAGGTCGTACCACACGTCGTTTATAAGAAAATGTACCATCATCATGACGTGTAATCGCCATCGCGGTGATCCAACGGTCCGTCTTGGAAAGATCACCTTCGGGTGAACTCCAGCGGCGGACATCGAAATAACGGTTCCCTTCCAGGGCCAATTCCACCTGACGCTCATGGTGAATCCGTAGGATAAGCTCATCCTGGGATAAGGAGGCAGGTAAATCAGGCATACCGGCACGCAGCCTTATTTTATTTACAGCTGTTGCGGCCTCAGACAGATGACCGGCTTCGGCAGCCGCTTCTGCAAAATTTAATACCACCTCTCCCAACCTGTAAATTTTCCAGTTGGCTCCGCCTATCACATCATCATTACCTGAATTCGGATGAAGAAATTTCCTTTCAAAATATCCTGTGCGGGTAGCTTTACGAACGGTGCCATCTATGCCTGTCTGCGGCTCGCCCACATAAGTCGCGATAATTCTTGTTCGGTTGCCTATACCTGCCGGATAGTTCTCGTAGGATTCAGGAACTTCCGAGAAGCCCCACAGGCATTTTCTCTTGGATCCGTTGTAATAGATATCTGCGTAGAATCGGGGGTCCCTGTTCACGTATGGATCGTTCGGATCATACAGCGTATTCTGCGTATTGTAATCAGGCTTCAGGTGCTGATCATCCAGGTAGGGAGTTTTCAGGTTTAAGATAGGCTGGCCGTCTTTTGTTTCAAAGGCGTCCACCAATTCTTGAGAAGGACATGTTCCGGACTTATAGCCGTCCTGGGCTCCTATTCCGTCAATATCCCAGATATTACCCTGTCCTGCGGTACTCTGGTAAATCGTTTCCTTGTCCACAGGATTTGCAGAATAGGCCATAGAATTGGTAAAATATTCGTTATAAAGGGCGGTATGAATATTTTTATCCGGTCCCAGATAAGCTACATCCGAAAGATAGGTTTGTGGAAAGTTCACTTTATCATACAAGGCATAGCCATTGTTCCGCAGATTTTGCAAAGAAGCCTTGTTGACC
>DASULB010000247.1:0-4974 GCA_036278455.1 Chitinophagaceae bacterium
GGTCGCAGCGGTTCGCTTTTCGTCGGGACCAGGGGTAAAATGATGTGTGGCACTTATGGAAGAGAACCGCAGCTGGTGCCCACTTCTCTCACCGATGAGGTAAAAGTGCCTCAAAAATATCCGCGCGTGCCGGGAAATTATAACGGACATTACAAGCAATGGATAGAAGCCTGCTTGGCGGGTTACGGCAACATGGAAGTGGATTCTCCCTTTGCCGGATATGCCGGCCCGCTTACAGAGAGTGTGCTGATCGGCAACCTCGCGCTGCGTAGCTTTAACTACAGGGAGAAAAAGAAGAACGGCAATGGATATAACGGATGGAATTACCCCGGAAGGGATATCACCCTGCAATG
Organism: Chitinophagaceae bacterium; assembly: GCA_036278455.1. Classification (GTDB taxonomy): domain Bacteria; phylum Bacteroidota; class Bacteroidia; order Chitinophagales; family Chitinophagaceae; genus FW021-bin31. The sequence goes on from DASULB010000247.1 coordinate 354, forward strand.
GGATGCCGAAAATATGAAGATCACAAATTTTGAATTGGCCAATCACTATGTGAGGCGTACCTATCGCCGGGGATGGCCGGAATTGGAATTTTAGTCCGGCAGCAACAAAAAATGTTTTAAATAGCTGTAGGATGTTTCTAAATCCCTGACTTTTTTGTTGTTTCTTTAACGCAAAGGCCGCGAAGACGTTGCAAACTTGTCTGCGGAAGGCGCGCTCCCAATGCAACGGCAGATTTTAGAGAGGCCGATAGTGTTATGTTAATTAAAAAGTGGCTTATCATATTGATAAACTACCTGCGGCAGTCAGGCGTGAGATGAGAAACGTGGGAATTTGACACCTCATTTCTGTCAATCCACGCCTGACTTAATGGAAGGTAAAGTGCAGTTTAAAACGGGATGAAGTTTGTCAAATGGTGTGAGTTAATCAGTATAATGATGAGTAAATATATCCTGTTGTTTTTAGTGATCTCGTTCACTTTGCCGCGTCGGGCAATAGGCCAGTCTTCCGTAATTGTTTGCGGATCGGCAAAAAATGATATCGTCACTATTTTAAAAGAAAATAATTTTCCGTATCAACTGTATAATGATCCGGCGGAAGCAGTCCGGGCTGCATCTGCCGGAAGCGGAATATTGTTTCTGGCGGATGGTTACCCTGTGCAAAAACTGAAGTTGCCTGAAAGCATCTTCCCGTTGGCAAAACGTAAGCGGTTGAAACTGTATGTGGAATACCCGGACGCATTGCCGGGGGTATATATGAAAGATACCATTATACGGACTCAGTTGGAAAGAGGGATCGTTACGACCAGCCGGATCAAAGGGCTGGACTCCATGGACCTGTTGGGTATTCACAGCACTACGGTTATTCCGGCCAAAATTGCAGACCCGCTGATCGTATTGGGAAAGGTAGCCGGTTTTGACAAAGCGGTATATGGTATTACAGATGTTAAAACCTTTCCGCTTTTATTTCAGCAGGGGAATATGCTGGTGGCGACTACCCGCCTGAGTGATTGTATCACTGCCAGATTCGGCCCGGCAGGGTCCTGGCAGAAGATATGGCATTATATCTTTCATTGGCTGGATCCCGGCCCGGACCAGGCTTTTAAGCATTGGCCTTTACAGGTATCCCCTATGTACGGGAAGACGGAAAAGCTGCCTGAGAGCGCCGTCCGGGTGGCTGTTGATAAAGGCAGCGATTGGTATTATAAAGCCCGGTTATTCGTTGATCCATCATGGGAACAATTATTTTTACAGCGAACGGGAGACGGTTCTCATTTAGTGTGGCCGGCAGTTACCCCCGGGATGCCGGTAGGAGACGGCAGCCTGGGAGTAATGGAGGGGCATGTATCCCAGATCAACCCCGACGGATCCCAGACTTATCGTTGGTGGAACCGGGCTGACGATCAGGCAGGAGTGGCCTATGCATTAGCCTTGTCGGGCAAATATCTGAAACATCCCCGGTTTTTAAGGACTGCTGATCATTTATTGAATTATTTGTTCGTAAAATCCAATATGCGTACGGGGCCCCGCAATGATCCCGAAAGTCCCAGTTTTGGTTTGGTAGGATGGTCCACCACGCATCCTTATGTTTACTATGGAGATGATAATGCAAGGGTAATATTGGGAACGATCGGAGCCTCAGCTAGTTTACATTCCGATAAATGGAAAGATTATATTATAGAAGCAATATTGGGTAATTTCAGAACAGCCGGGAAATATGGCTTTCGGGGCGGGGCGCTGGATGATGCTCCTTTACAAAAAAAAGGATGGAGATATTTTGCAGACAGGGATATCATAAATGTGCGTCCCCATTATGAATCATGGTTATGGGCTTGCTATTTATGGCTCTATGATAAAACCGGGTATAAACCATTGCTGGAAAAGGCGGAGACTGGGATCAGGATCACGATGGACAGCCTTCCGGATTTGAAATGGACGAATAGCATCCAGGATGAACGGGCGCACATGATATTACCACTGGCCTGGTTGGTCAGGGTAGATGATACCCGCGAGCATCGTGCGTGGTTAAGGACAGTGGCCGATACGCTGTTAGCCGATCTGCAGGCCTGCGGGGCGATTCAGGAGGAATTGGGCAAACCTAGAAACGGGAAATATAGGCCGCCTGCCTCGAATAAGGCTTACGGCTCCACTGAAGCGCCTTTAATATTTAAGAACGGCAATCCGGCCGCGGATCTTTTATATACGGAAAATTTTGCATTTTTCTCCTTAAATGAAGCGGCACACGCAACCAATGATCCGGTATATTCAAAAGCGGTCAGACGCATCGCCGATTTCCTGGTGCGCATACAGGTGAAAAGCAAACAACACCCCGATCTGGATGGTGGATGGTTTCGTGCATTCGATTATAAGCAATGGGAATACTGGGCATCCAATGCAGATGCGGGTTGGGGTGCCTGGTGCACACAGACCGGGTGGATCCAGTCCTGGATCCTGAGTACCTTTGTTTTAATACAGCATGGCGATTCCTTTTGGGATGAAACCAGGCATCTTGACATGAAGCAACACGCTATGCCGATCATTCATGAAATGCTCAGTAAAACCCCGTAAACTATGAAAGCCTGTATTTTTATTTGGTTAACCCTTATCAGCTTACCGGTTTGTTCTCAATCGGTATCGGGAATTAATGTAAAAGTAAATAAGCATTCCGGTAAATATGCCATTACATCGACTGTTTTACATTGGACGTTTTCGGGGACTTTAGGATCGCCGTTAAAAAATTTTCATAGTGCTGCTGGTCATGATGAAGTTGGCGACTATAAAGTTGTTAGTTTTACATGGAAAGGCAATATTAATTATGCCGGGGCTATTCGATGGTACAGCCGATCTCCGGTAGTGCTGTTTTCTTTAAAGTTGCTCCATGGCGCTGCTACATCACCTGTGGCGTTCCCTGAACTTAGCTCTTTCCCTGATTCCCTTTATCATTTCAGCTATGCTGATGGCGTGTTTGCACCTCCGCAGTTTAAGCTAAGCGAAACTTCTGCACCCTGGTTGTTTTTTGACGGGAATAAAAATGCCTTTATTATTTCTCCCGCCTCTGATTTTATGATAGCAAAATTAACCGGAGATGGGAAGCACGTTATTAGCAGCGGTCTGAATCCGGAAGTCCGTGATTTGCCCAACGATTTCACACATACTACTATTTTAGTTTTAAATAAAGGAATAGAAAATGCATGGAATACCTGGGGCAAAACTTTACGTAAGTTGTATCACAGACAGCGCCCCGTCTGTAATGACAGCCATCCGCTTTTAAAATATTTTGGCTATTGGACAGATAACGGAGCAGATTATTACTATAATTATGATACAATACAGGGATATGCCAATACCCTGCTGCAGTTATATAAGCATTATCGGCAAAAAAATATTCCGTTAGGATATATGCAGCTGGACAGCTGGTGGTACGAGAAATCTATTTATGGCATAGACGGCAAGCCGGATGCTGATTATAGAAATCATAGCCTGCCTTATGGCTCGTGGAACAGATATGGCGGGCTGATGGAGTATAAAGCGGATTCCTTTTTATTTCCGGGAGATTTAGCTGCTTTCAGTGAAAAATTGAAACTGCCTTTGGTTACACACAACCGTTGGATAGATCCGCATAGTCCGTATCACAATAGATATAAGATATACGGATATGCACCGACTGATCCGGCATTTTGGAATAATATAATGGGATATTTAAAGCAGAGCGGCGTCGTTTGTTATGAGCAAGACTGGCTTAATTATATTTATAGCAAAAGCCCTGAAATGATCCGTAATATAAATGTTGGCAATGAATTCACGGACAACATGGCAAGCGCTGCGCAATCTCATGGGATAAACATGCAATATTGTATGGCAACGCCACGATTCTTTATGCAGGGAATAAAATATAATAATCTAACTACCATACGAACCAGCAATGATCATTTCGAGCCTCAGAAGTGGCGATCTTTTATTTATACTTCGCAACTGGCGTATGAAATGGGAATTTGGCCATGGTGCGACGTTTTTAAAAGTCGTGAGACGGGCAATATGATCGTGTCCGTATTATCCGCGGGAGTCGTTGGAATCGGCGATGCGATTGGGAAAGAAGATAAAAGGAATATTATGCTTGCCTGCAGGAGCGATGGCGTGCTGGTAAGGCCTGATGTGCCATTACTACCGTTGGATGAAGATTATCTGCATGCAGCCCGGCATGAGCACAGGCCTGTATTGGCGTTTACCTATACCGATCATTCGGGCTTGATTACCGGTTATCTGTTTGCATTTGATAATACGCAGAATGATGATAAGAACCTGAGTTTTCGTCCGGCGGCATTAGGCATGTCGGGAAAAGTAGTTGTATTCAACCCGCATACAAAACAATTGCGGATGATGGATGCAGGAAATGACTTCAGGGATCAATTAACCGGTGAAAGCCATGCTTATTATATTATAGCGCCGGTCACGTCGTCCGACATCGCTTTTCTGGGTGACGCAGATAAAATAGCAGCTACAGGACGCCAACGCATCGCTGCCATCAGTGATGAAAATGGTGTATTACAGATAAAGGTATTATTTGCCAAAAGCGAGTCGTTCGTGAGGTTAAGAGGATTTTCGGTAAGTCCGGTAACAGCGGATA
>DASULB010000248.1:0-6286 GCA_036278455.1 Chitinophagaceae bacterium
GATAGCCAACTCCCTGAATACTGGGATCTTGTAGCTTTTGAGTGTCAAAAGCGCCTGTTTCCAGGATGAGGGTGCTTTCAGGTAACCTTTGCTGAAACAGGTTAATAATTCTGCAATGAGCATCCACTTTCTCCTGAACACCGGGAGCAAGTCTGCCTTTTTTTCTGGAAGAAGCCCGATTGTCAAATCGTGGTTTCCTGTACCGGAGTCTGCTCCGCCTGTTTCTACGGTACATTTTCCTTTCCTGCACCTTCTGAGAAACATCCTTTCTCAGCTTAAATTCATAGGAGTTCAACTCCTGCTTCCCGGAAATGACGGTAACACCCACATTTTCTGCCCCGGTATCCACTCCGACAGTAATGGGTTGCGTATAGCCGGTACTACCGAATAGTAATTGAATGGTAAAAGGTTCCCTCTTTACCGCCTTGGCTTTGCCGTCCCGGAGAAGCAGTCTTGCTTTTCTTGGTTTGCAGGGCATTAAGGGTCTCCCATCCTTGTTGAGTACGTAAACCTTCCTTTTTGTTAATTTTAAACAAAAAAGTTAAAAATAATAACTCCTCAGCCCTAAGGCTGTTGATCCTCATCGACGATGTTATCCTGTGTTATCCTGCGGTTTTCACTAAAAACACCGAGCCTTTCAACGCTGTTTAATCCTTAGCCGTAGCGTGCGGGACTTGAGGAGGATCCCGGAGTACCTATGTCATTCGCAGGTAACGGAGTCTGGCCAAAGGCCGAACCGAGTCTAATCAACCAATTAGATGCCCTCACGGGCACGCCCACCAAACTTTAGTTAGTGGGTGATTGATGGCTTGGGCAGGACTTTACCGTAAAACCGGACTGCATCCTGGTGCAGTTTGGCGATGGTATTTTTACTGATGTACACCATGTGCCCGGCCTTATAAAAGGTCAATTGGGTCCTTTGGGATTGTTTGGGGGTAAGCCCCATATGATCGACTACATATTCCGCGGCTGCGAAAGGGGTAGCCATGTCATAATACCCGCAAACCACCCAGGTGTGGAGGTATTTATTCTTGGTCATCGCTTCATGAAGGGTCGGTGCTACATTCAGATATTGGTTTTTGGCATAGTCCCAGGGCCATACATTTGCCATGGCTTTATAATCCACATCGGTTTTAAATTTTAACTCATCACGAATATAAGCGTTAAAAGCACCTACAAAGGATCCGCTGATGTTGGCGTTGCTGGGGTCATATTGCATGGTGCCGCTCAGCGGATCAATGTCCTCACCGGTGAAACGGCTGTCATACCGTCCGATGACCTTTGCTGAATCACGCAGCAGCATCTTGAAGAACCGGAAGGCCGGTACGCGCATATTGGCCCTGCGAAGATACGCCACGGGAAGGCTGGTGTACCGGTGCAGGGAGTCGATGATCCGGTTTTTATCCTGTTCAGTGATAGTGTTTCCTTCGAACAGGGCGTGGGCGTATGCACCCTCGGCGAAGTGCTTGACCTGGCTGGCGATCTGTTCCACCGTTTTATTTTGCAACTGCGCGTCCAGCATTTTATGGTACCAGGCCGTGGTGGCATAAGTAGGCAGGAAAAAGATATAGGGTTGATCGTTGCCGGCCGAAAAACTGATGGTCTGAAAATTAAGTACGGATGAAACCAGTATGATGCCGTTCAGGTACATGTTATAGTTATCCTGAAGATAACCGGATAGTCCAGCCGCGCGGGTAGTGCCGTAACTTTCTCCCAGAATGAATTTAGGGGAATTCCAACGGTCGTATTGCGTTGTATAAAGCCTGATGAAGTTTCCGACAGATTTGATGTCATTTACATAACCATGAAATTGATTGGGATCCTCTCCTTTATCCGCGCGGCTGTACCCGGTGGACATGGCGTCAATGAACACCAGGTCCGTCTGGTCAAGCCATGTGTTACCGTTATTAACCAGGTGATAAGGCGGGGCGGGTGAGACGCCTTTGTCGTTAAGTTCCACCCTCCTTGGCCCTACCGCGCCCATGTGCAGCCACACTGACGCTGAGCCGGGACCGCCGTTAAAGGCAAAAGTAACAGGGCGTTTATGCTTATCCGTTACCCCATCCTTGGTATAGGCAATAAAAAACATGTGCGCCACGGACTTTCCTTTATTGTCTTTCATGTCCAGGTAGCCTGCGGTGGCGGTATAATCAATGGTCTGTCCGTCTACAGTAACCGAATGACGGGTTACCGCCGTAGGTGTCCAGGTCGTATCCGAGGGTTTATGGTCCTTTTTATTTTCCTGGTCGTTGGCTCCTTTGTCTGTTTTGCCGGTGTGATGTTTTTGTTGGGACTTTGCCAACATTGGCATGATAAAAAACAACATGGTCAAAGAAAGCATGAGCTTCTTCATATAGGTGATTTTTTTCCTAAATATAGCAACTTTTGCATTACGTAGCATACAACAGGAGTGAAAAACTGTTCAGCGGCCAGGGCTGCCGATGAGTGGTGGCCGGCGGGATCCTTTTGGGAACCAGTGAGTGGCCGGTTAAAAATTATAGCAAAACTTTATATGTTGTTTATTACTTTTGCCCTTTGTTATCAAAATACAAGAATAAGATGAAAATTAAACCATTCCTGTTTGTGAAGGATGTAGAAGGCAAAGGCCGTGGCGTATTTACAAAAGAGCCCATTCCCAAAGGAACGAAAATTGAAGAGTCTCCTGTGATCGTATTGTCCAAAAAAGATACGGACGAAACAGATAAAACCAGGTTGCATGATTATCTTTTTCTATGGGGTGAAAGACAGGTGAAAACCTGCGTGGCATTGGGCTATTGCTCTGTATACAACCATTCTTACGAGCCGAACTGTGATCATGAAATGGATTTTGAGAAAGAAACGATGTCCATCAAGACCCGGCGGGAGATCAAGAAAGGAGAGGAGCTTAGTATCAATTACAATGGCGAACTCAAGGATAAGTCACCCCTTTGGTTTAAAGTGAAATAAACGAAATGCTTCGCATTGGATTAATGTCGGATACCCATGGGTATCTTCATCCAAAAGTGTTTACCCATTTCGCGGCAGTGGATGAACTATGGCATGCCGGAGACATCGGCACCGATGAAGTCGCCGACGAACTGGAAGCGTTCAAGCCTTTGCGCGCCGTTTACGGCAATATTGACGGTAAGAATATCCGTCTCCGTTACCCCGAAGATCTTCGTTTCAACTGTGAGGGCATGGAGGTGTGGATGACGCACATTGGCGGTTATCCCGGCAGGTATGCCCCGCGGGTGAAGCCCCTGATCACCAAAGATCCTCCGGGGTTGTTTATCTGCGGTCATTCCCATATTCTGAAAGTGATCCCTGATAACCGGTTGCACCTTTTGCATATCAACCCGGGCGCCTGTGGCCGTCAGGGATGGCATCAGGTAAAAACACTGGTGCGTTTCCAGATCGATCGTGGTAAGATCAAACACCTGGAAGTAATAGAGCTGTAAAAAGCCCTGTAAGTCCGGAACATTCCTTGATGATGTGCTGATTTCAGTCTGCCAGATCCATTCTTGCTCTCTAGGTTTTGGATGGCTGCCCGTCGGTTGACGCAGTAGGTAAGACATCAGTTTTCTTCCTTTTTTAGGGCGGTGGAATCCTTCCGCAGTGAATCGGCTGGTTGAAGGTAAAAAGGCGCTTTCAGGCTGTCTGACGGGGGCAAAGCCTTATTGACATTCTTTTTAAAATAGCGGTTAATGCGGGCGGTGCGTATGGAATCCTTGCGCTTTTTCTCCTGCTTGGAGAGAAACAATTCATGCAACTGGTCAAAATCCCTGTTATAGGAGATGCCGATCCCACCACGGGTAAGATTTGTGTTAAGCAGCACATCATAGTTGCTGCGGCTGAACGCCATGAAACGGATATTTCCATCAGGTGTGACCATGTATTCAAATCGAAAGTCACCCGCGAAGTAACTGTTGTTGGTGGCCTGCAGGTTATTACCCCGTCCCCAGTCAAGGGAAGGCCCTACTTCGATCCGTACGCGGTTATTGAAAATGTTTTTGGTCAGGTTGAATTGTACGTCATTGCGTAACAATGAGGAACCATAGTCGCCGTTGGTGGAATAGGCGCTGTAATTCAGGCTAAAATCAACCCCCAGCTTTTTTAGGGTGTTTCCCAGGAGGTTGTTCAGTGCACCGGACAGCTGGGAGGAGACCCATTGGCCGGCACCGCTCAGGCCGCCGGAGCGCAGGAGTCCGTTGTTGCTATTATTAGAAGAAGAAGGAATGAACTGACCGAAGGCAAGCAGTGCAGCAACCTGATTGATGAGGTCACTGGGGTTTTGTTTGATCTGCTGAAGTTTTGTCATGGCGTAGCTACCCGCGGAGATGCCCGCGTCAGGCAACTTGATATCATAGCTGATATCAGGATGGCTGAGGGAGCCTTTCAGGGTAAGGTACACATCGACCTTTTCACGCTTGGTGGCGGCTTTGTCCAGTTCGGCGGCGGACTCGTCGGTTTCAGGGGCCACGAGGTCATGAAGACTGGCGCCCCCGGGCACACTGTAGATCGCTGAAATATTGACATTGGCGTTGGCAGGGTCGCCGTTCCAGGAGATGGTGCTTCCCTGGCTGATATCGAATTTCCGGGAGATCAATCCCTTAAAGGAGAAATAGTAATCCCCCGTTTCAATGGTATAGTTTCCATACATGTGAAAGTCGCCGTTCAGGTCCATGTTCATTTGCAGGGATCCGTTCCCGGAGGCGCTGATGCGGTCTCCCGAGGCAGCATCCACAATGACGTCTATCTGTGCCTGGGGGTTCATGTTGGCATAGAGCTTTACGGTCAGGTTTACCTTGTCACTGGGAGGCCTCACCGCTTTTAGTTCCTTGCCATATTGTTTAAAGATAACGAAATCATGTTTTCCTATGTCCTCCGCATCCGACAGGGGAAGATAAATGTGGGTGCCTTTATGGGGTGATATGGTCACTGTCATTTGCAAATCCTTTAAAGGGCCCGTAAGATTAACCCTCCCGCCGGCAAAGGCGTCCCCATAATATACCGGATTATCCTGGGCGGTGGTATGCAGGAGCTTGAAATTCTGTGTGTTCAGGTTAACGTTAAAGTAGAGGTCTTTCAGGTGCTTGTGGGTGATGGCCCCCTGGAGGACCGCGTCATGCCCGTCTATGTCATGCAGGGTGATGGAGCCCAAATCAATGGCGCCTGGTTTGAAGGTGATCTGTCCGTTGTACAAGGTATAATAGGTGCCCAGGTAATTGACCTTCATGCGGGCACTGTCCAGTTTAAGTGTACCAGAGAGGTCCGGCGCAGCGGTGGTACCGCCTAACTTCACCTGGCCTGTAGCAGATCCCTTAAAATCACTCACGTAACCGTCTATGAAATTTCCCAGCAGACTGATGTCCGTATGGTTCAGCGTAAAGTCACCCTTTAACTCCTGGTTCGATTTGCTTGTACCCACCAGCCCCTGCATGGAAAAATTCCCGGAAGGATTGTCATCCTTAAATATTTTCCAGCCTAAAGCCGATCTTGTTTTGTTATAGCTTACCTGCGCGTGGACGACGCCCATGGAGTCGTCATTGATGCGGAATTGTGAAGCCTCCACATCGGCGGTCGCCGCGAGGCTGTCAAGCGGGCTATCCACCGTGATGATTCCGTTCGCGATGCCTTCCAGCCGTGGACTGGCCATGAAGAACTGGGAAAAATCGGAAATATACAGATTTTGTAGTTTTACCAGGAAGGAAGAGGTATTGGGCTTCAAAGTATTTGAAGTCAGCGTAATTTTCTGATCATTGTGCGAAATATTGAAATTGTGGATGAGTACGCCGTTTTTTTGCAGCGTGATCTCATTATCAGGGGTGATGCGCCAGGTTTTATCGTTCACCACCAGCTCGGAATTTAATATCTTGACGTTATAGCCGTCTTTTAAGGTGGTCACCCTGGCATACAGGCTGGCGTTATTCAGGGCCTGGGCACCTGATGTTTGTACGTTGATATAAGAAGTATCCGCAGACGAGGTGGCTTTAAGGGTTACACTGGGCAAAAGCAGGCTGTCCTGTACGAAGACCTGCCCGACCGAGGCTTGTATTCCCAGCCCTGCTGATTTTCCCGAACCCAGCACCCGGATGTCATTGAAACGGTAACGGTCATATCCCAATTGGGGAATATAAAGGTGAAGCAGCAGGGAATCGGCGTACGTATTCATGCTTCCTGATACGGTAGTGTTGTCCAGACCAGAGAGACCGGGGACGAAAGAATGAACGATCTTACCGGCATTTCCCAGTTTGAAATTGAAACTGAAGTGCTGGTTGAAATCCTTGTTGCCGGGAGGGGAGAATTT
>DASULB010000249.1:0-3905 GCA_036278455.1 Chitinophagaceae bacterium
GGACAATGCCACCGGCAACTTTGTCAAGGTGGTGCAGCGCCTGCCGGTGCGCATCAAATTTGACAGCCTTACCGAGGAGTGGCAGCGGAAGCTCAGCCCCGGGCTGAGCGTGAGCGTGCAGGTAAGGGTAAAAAAGTGAGGGAACCTGTGCCCGGATAGTGTAAAACGCGGCGCATAAAATAAAAAATAAAACCTGCATAACAGGCAGAAAGCAGCGGCTGACCGGTGAGGTGCGGTAAAACAGGTGATTTTATAAAAGCGGGTTTAGCACCAGGACAGGCAGATCCGGATAAAGCGGGAGAGAGAAAGGGTAAGGACGAAAGGGTGAAGAGCCGTGCGTACAGGAAAAGTAAAGTGCCCGACGCGGGCCGGCTGACAACCCGATAATACTCCCGGGAAGCGGGAATGATGCTTTATCCAACAGGCTATCTTCTAGTATTGAAAACCAAATATTCAGTAGCAAACAACTCATGGCTGAAGTAGGAATCAAAAAATGGATCATTACGTTTACGCTGGTGTTTTCCACCCTGATGGAACTGCTCGATGTAACGGTGGTAAACGTGGCCATGCCGCATATGATGGGCAACCTGGGAGCCAGCTTCGATGATATTGGCTGGGTGATCACCGCTTATTCGGTTGCCATCATCATGGTACTGCCGATCTCGGGATGGCTGGGGCAGCGGTTTGGCCGGAAAAACTATTACATCGCTTCCATTGTCATGTTTACCATTGCCTCCTTCTTTTGCGGCCATGCCCAAACGATGGATGAGCTGATCTTTTTCCGTTTTATACAGGGCCTTGCGGGCGGCGGCATGTCACCCACCGCGCAGGCCATCCTGATAGAGACCTGGCCGGCTGAAGATTTGGGTATGGCGATGGCGATGTTCGGCATGGGCGCCGTACTGGGGCCGCTTATTGGTCCGGTACTGGGCGGCTATATCACCGATCATTTTTCCTGGCGCTGGTGTTTTTACATCAACATCCCCATGAGCATCCTGGCGATATTTTTTATTACCACTTTTATCAAGGTAACCCCACGGGAGCGGGGAAAACCCATAGACTGGTGGGGATTGTTGTTGCTTGCCATTTCCGTGGCAAGCATGCAGATCGTGCTGGAGCGCGGCGAAAAGGAAGACTGGTTTAGCAGCCATTATATCCTGGCATTAACCATTGTGGCGGTATTCGGATGGGGACTTTTCATCTGGCGGGAATTAAGTACCGAACACCCGGTGGTCAACCTGAAGATCCTCCGGCACCGCAGTTTCTCACTCGGCATTTTCACCACACTGCTGTTCGGGCTGGGGATGTTCGGTTCAGTCTTCGTATACCCGTTGATGTTCCAGAACCTGCTGGGTTTTACCGCCGAGCAAACGGGCATCGTGACGATTCCGAGCGCCATTGTCACCATCATGATGATGCCGCTTGTGGGGATGCTCATGAAAAAGAAAATGCCCGCGCAAATCCTGGGCAGTATGGGCATCATTATTTTCATCATCTTCTGCATGATGATGGAACACACCACCCTGGCCTATGGGATGGGCAGCTTTTTCTGGCCACTGGCGATCAGGGGGCTGGGGATGAGCATGCTCTTTGTCCCGATTACCACCCTGGCCGTGCAGGACCTGCGGGGGGCCGAGATAGGACAGGGAACCGGCATGAATACCATGATGCGGCAACTGGGCGGTTCCTTCGGAATCGCGCTGATCACCACCTTCGTAGATCGCCGGGTGGCTTACCACCGCAATATCCTGGCAAATAATGTAAATTTATATAACAACAGCCTGGTGGACCGGATCCGGGGGATGGCCCATACCTTCATGGGACAGGGCAACAGTCCTGCAGAAGCGCAACACATGGCCTATGACGCTGTGCAGGGAGCGGTGATGAAACAAAGTCTGTTGATGTCATATGCGGACGTGTTTTGGATTGTAGGAATTTTCTTTTTGGTATTGATACCGTTGTTATTATTTCAGAAATTCAAACCCCAGACCGCGGGAGGCGGCATGATGGCCCATTGATGTAAAACCATGTTTAAAAGATCATGAAAGCCTTATATCCTATACAGGCAACAGCCTGTTAAAGTTAGCATACCTGTGAAAATTGGAATATGAATAGTTACCAATCATTTTTAAAATTTTCATGAAATGAAAGCAAAAATCTGTGTTCTCGCAGCTGGCATCCTGGCAGCGGGAATGTTTCAGCAAGCCGGTGCACAATCCACCGGTGCGCCCTCACCCCGTGTGTCGTCATCCGCCACGCCCCACTCCATCTATATTGGTGTGAAGGGAGGGATCAGCATCCCGAATCTACAGTCCGGATCAAACGGACCCGAGATAAGCAATGGTTATTCTTCCAGGCAGGGACCTTATTTCGGGGTATTTGGCGAATTCAGGTTCAGCCGGGAATTCTCCATCCAACCGGAGGTGAATTACTCCTCCCAGGGAGGCAAAAAAGAAGGCAAACAAGTCATCCCTGAGGGTACTTTTCCGGGACAGCCCGCGGGTATGGCACTGTATGCCAACTTTAAAAGTGTTGCCAAGCTGAACTATATAGAAGTTCCCGTGCTGGCCAGATTTACTTTTCCACTGGGCGGTCGCTTTAACTTTATGGTGGACGCAGGCCCCTATGTCGGCTTTCTGGTCAGGGCAGAAGACGTCACAAGCGGTACCAGCAACGTCTATGCCGATAAGGAGGAGACGCAGCCCGTAACCCCTGAGGCAGTGAACTTTGACCACACTACCGACATCAAGGACCAGTTGCATACGGCCAACTTCGGGCTGCAGGGAGGCATCGGTTTCTCCTTAAACCTGGAAGAAGGCTATCTCTTTATACATGGAGGCGGCAATTATGGCCTGGTCGATATCCAGAAAAGCGAAAAAAACGGGAAAAACAATACGGGGGCGGCTACGGCGGTGATTGGCTATGCCTTGCGGGTGAGGTAAACAAACGAAATATGATAAAGAATACAGCGATGGAAGCTGACAAGCTTCGGAGATTGAAACAATCGTGATATGCTGCGGTGTCCCTGTTGAACACGTGCAAGTGAAAAAGTCTGGCAGGAATACAGGGATGACCTGCAGCATTTCACTGAATTTACCATTAAAAGATAAGCCATGAAACGTTTTATTGTACCCACCGATTTTTCTATCAATGCACAGCATGCATCGGCATATGCCGTTCAATTGGCCAGGCAATTAAGTGCAAGCATCACTTTAATGCATGCCTATGAAGCACCCGTACCCGTGTCGGAGTACGAGATCGGTTCGCTCCATTTTGAAGCCATGAAGGGAGAGATCATTGACAGGCTGAACGAAAGGAAACTGGAGCTGGAACAGGAATTTGGAAAGGAAGTGCCTATTGATACGGTGGTTTTCAACGATAACCTGATTGACAATATTAAAAAACTATACGGAGACCCTGAAGCGAAGCTCGCCGTGATAGGATTGACAGGCGCGGGAATGGTCAATTTCTTTTTGGGAAGCAATACCCTGAATATCGTCAACAGCGTGGGCCGCATCGTATTGACGGTCCCTCCTTATGCAGAATTCCGGCCCATCCGCAAGGTGGTGTTCGCCTGCGATATGTGGAATGTGGCGGTCACTGTACCCGCCGAAAGGATCAAAAGGATCATGACGCTGCTGAATGCTGAATTACTCGTCCTCAATATTCAAAAACCCCAGGCGCCCTCCCCGGAAGCTGAAGCGGAAAAAGAAACGCTGGAGCAAATGCTGAAAGGCATTCCATTCTCATTTCATGCGATTAAGAAACGCAACATCATCGCTGCGATTAAGGATTTTGCCAAAGAACAACAGGCGGACCTGATCGCGATCATCCCCCGTAAATATGACTTTCTGGAAAATCTTTTACGAACGAACCATACCAAGGCAATGCTCTTTAAAAGCGGT
>DASULB010000250.1:0-5467 GCA_036278455.1 Chitinophagaceae bacterium
TTGGCAGGCACATTTGCATCAGCAATGGGCTTACCATCCATCGTGGTTGATGGTATCTCTGCGTTACTTATCACCTCATTTTCAGTATTATCCTTTTTACCCTCCGTTCCCTGGCAGGAGTACAGCGCAATTCCACAGAGAATCATTAAACCCCCGATTACCCTTTTCATAAACAGATTTTTAGTTTGATTTGCTTTGCCAAAGGTAAAAGGACACAGTAGAGATTTATATGATCTTCATCATAGTTTTTTATGAAGCTTATCAAATTAGGCGGCTTTATAATATGATATTTCCCACCCTCTAACCAGTAGCAGGGGGGAATCAGTATCCACGAAATCAGGTTTATTTGATCAATGGTATTGATCACCCTCTGTAACACACCAGCCGTTGGTTATCAGCAACATCAATAATAAATATGCGCCGGTGACCCGGCATTTGTGGGATCGATAAGGCATCAATATGCCATCATAATTTTTGATACGGATGGTCTGAATTACCTTTCAAGTTCCTGCAGCGTCCAGGCTGTTTTTCTGTCTCCTGCTTTTCCCCTGATCTTCTTAACTTCATCCGGTGTGATGACAGCGGCATGGTTATCCATATCGTTGCGAATATAGCTAAGCACTGAAGCAATCCACAGATCATTATTGCTTCCCTGGGCCGGCATCACATCCGGGTAGCTTTTGCCATCTATGGGTCCCGAAAGACCGTTGAGTAATATTTTGATCAGGACATCCTTATCCGCGTTTACCCGCGCTTGCGCTGCCAGTGGCGGTGCTATCATGCTATTTCCCCCCGATGCAATTCCCCTGCCATCCACCCCGTGGCAGGTGGAGCAAAGCTGTTGAAAGATTACGGCACCCTTACGGATCAATTTTTTGTCAGCCTCGTTCATGGCAGCTATTTTATTCTCGAGGGACCGTGCACGCTTATCTGTTTCAAATTGCTTCCAGGAGGCTGTCAATACTTTATTGCCGGTATTGTCAGCGATCAACTTTGCCAACATTTCCCGTGCTTCCGGCGACTGACCATCACGCAGCGATAAAGACAATTGAAAGCGCACATCCGCACTGCTATCTTTCATTAAGGGCCTAAGCTCTCCCAGCATCGCCCCATCATTTTGTTTAATATAGGCCTCGCTGATCCACACGGCTGCTTTCCTTACCTGCGGGTCTTCATCTTTAAATGCACCATACAGTGTATTCTCATCTATCGCATCTAAACCTTCCAGGGTCCATAGTGCATGTATTCTGGCAAGTGCAGAAGGCTTCCTGGTCCAAAATGCCAATTTATCCCAGAATGATTGCTTTCCCAGCGCCATTTTCTTCAAGGCGGGAACTACCGATTTGTCTCCATGCAGTACCAGTAGTTTTTGTGCTTCATCCCGCCACCAGCCGCCGGGATGATCCAGACAGCTCACCAGTTCATCGTTGGACATTTCCAGCATATGAGGCCGTGGCCCCGGCTTGTAACCATCATGGACTAAACGGTAAATACGCCCCCTGCCGATATTCTTTTCCAGCCCCATGCGCATGATCCTCGGGCGGATATAAGAATTTTTAGGCGTCCACACATGTTCCTGGATGATGCCATGATACATATCAACGATGTACAGGCATCCGTCCGGGCCTGTTGCCGTATTTACCGGACGAAAGTTCATGTCGGTAGAGGCCAGGAACTCGGCATCATGGTACGCATTCTTAAGAACAGTCTTCCCATCTTCATCCATGACGATCGCACGCCGTATCAGCCGCCCGACCGGTTCACAAATAAAAAGATTCCCATATAAGTTATGAGGAAGCCGGTCCCCCACAAAGACCGATTGCCCGCAACTCGCGGTAAAATGATTGAGTGTACTGTCGCTCCTTACCCTGCGTATTCCTCCCTGAACATCCGGGGTACCGGTGACGGGCCATACTAGATCAAAGCTGTCGGCCCGTTGACCTGGCAGATTAAGCCTTCCGTAAACAGGGTTTTGCTGAAAGCTTAAGGCAGGCACCTCACCTCCCGCCAGGGAAAAAAACAGCCTGCCATAATCATCCTTGGCCAAGCCCCATTGTCCATTGGGATCTTGTGCGAAAGTATCCGCGACCAACCGGTCACCGGCATAACGGTAACGGACGGGATCCCTGCTCAGGTATATCCAGTTATCTATGTTCCAGATCAGTCCGCCACGTTGATGTTCAAGGTTCCGGTTATCCCTTTTATCATTATGATACATTAACCGCTTTTTATCGGCAATGCCATCTCCATTGGTATCGCTGTAACTCCAAAGGTTGTAGGAATAGGTATCATTGATCACGATGCGGTCTTTGCCTAAGGGCAGTATCATCCTGGGTAACACCAGGCTGTCGATAAACACCGTACTCTTATCCATGATCCCGTCCCCATTGGTGTCTTCCAGTCGCATGATCCTGCTCAGGGGTTCATTCTCACCGGTGGCATCCGCGTCTTGCATATAAGTGATCATTTCAGCCACATACATCCTGCCATCACCGTCCCAGGCAATGGCGACAGGTTCCTGGATCATGGGCTCACTGGCGACCAGCTGCAGGTGATAACCCCTGGGCAAATGTACGGACGCCATGCTCTGCTCCGGCGTCATATAGGTCCCGGAGGGATTGCTGTTGATGACCGCAGGCCTTGATGCCTCGGTTTCGGGAATGTTTCTCACCGGGGAATTGCACCGGATAAAACAAACAGACAACACTCCCAGCGTTAATAACCATCGTGTAAGGTTCTTCATCGTTATTTATTTAAAACATAAAAAGCATTCTTCAATATTGTCGCGGGCAACCTCCCCCTATATGTCCTTCACCGGGAACTTATCTTTTACTGCAGGACCATATACCGCTGTCTTCTTCCTGCACTTCACTCCCATCTCCTATCATCCGGCACCGCCTTGAGTGATGTTCAAAGGGCCTCAAAACTATACCGCTCTCCCGGCTTTGTATCAAAGTCATACAAATGGCTTTCTTTCAATGCAACAGGTTTCAAATGCGCCTCATCTGATACCAGGGGTGTCTTGATGGCGGGAACTTCATAGAAAGGATTGGGGTTCTTCCCTTTTGCCACTTTCAACGCTATGTTGCTTCCTTTAATCTTATGATATACCCGCAACCTGCAATTCCCTCCCAGGCTGGAATAAACTGTCAGCTTGCTGAGCTTGCCGTCGCGCCAGGTCGCATCTATTTTAAATCCGCCCCTTGCCAACAATCCGTGGTAGCTGCCATTTGACCATTCATCCGGTAAAGCAGGAAGAATAAAAATAAACCCGTCCTGACTCTGCAGCAGCATCTCAGCCACACCGGCCGTATAACCGAAGTTGCCATCTATCTGGAAAGGAGGATGTGCGTCAAACATATTAGGAAAGGTGCCACCGTGCCGCTTCCCATCCGGGCTGATCGCTGGATTGAGCTGATCTTTTATCAGCTTCAGCACATGATTGCCATCCAGCAACCGCGCCCAAAGATTTATCTTCCATGCCATAGACCAGCCGGTGGATGGATCGCCGCGGTACAATAAAGAATTTTTTGCAGCTTCGAATAATTTGGGCGTTCTGTAGGGGGATATCTGGTTGCTGGGGTACAACCCATACAGGTGAGAAACATGCCTGTGATGATCGCTGGTATCATCCCAGTCATACATCCATTCCTGCAGCTGGCTATACCTTCCGATCTGCATGGGAGGCAGCCGGTCACGTTTCTGCCGTAAGGTATCGGCAAACAACGGATCCCTGCCTAAAATACGCGATGCATCAATCACTTCGGAGAAAAGATCAAATACGATCTGGTTATCCATCGTGGCGCCGGCAGTAACAGAGACTCCTTTCTGGTAGGCGTGCTCAGGCGATATAGAAGGACTTACCACCAGCCAGTGATTTTCCGGATCTTCCTGAAGCTCATCCACGAAATAAGTTGCGGCGCCCTTGATAAGCGGATATATCTTTTGCAGGTATTGCTGATCGCCCGTAAAGAGATAGTGCTGCCAAAGCCCCTGGCACAGCCATGCACCCCCGGAAGGCCACAGACCTGAAAAAGCGCCGTCCACAGGCCCTGTGATCCGCCAGATATCCGTATTGTGGTGCAGCATCCACCCTCTGGCACCGTATATTTCTTTGGCACTCTCCCGGCCGGTAACAGAGAGGTCTTCCACCATGTGTGTCAGCGGCTCTATCAGCTCTGAAAGATTGGCTGCTTCCGTCGGCCAATAATTCATTTCTGTATTAATGTTGATGGTATATTTACTGTCCCACGGGGGATGCACCCTGTCATTCCATATACCCTGCAACGTCGGCGGCTGGCCACCGGGCTGCGAACTGCATATCAGCAGATATCGCCCAAACTGAAAATACAAAGCTGCTAACTGAGGATCATTACCCTTGCTAAAGTCATTGATCCTGACGTCTGTCGGGTTCCTGGCGGAGTCTGTTGCCCCAAGGTCAAGATGTACCCTGTCAAAATACGACCGGTAGGCGGCCACCTGATCGCTCAGCAGCCGGTCATAGCTTTTATTCCAGGCCGCCTTCAAATATTTCGTGGCCTTCCCGGCTTCATCCGCGCTCAGATCATGATAATTTTTAAAGTTGGTGGCTACCGATACATAAATCACTGCAGTGTCTGCATTTTTAATGGCGATGCTGCTGTCTGTCACTTCACTTTCGCCGCCGGTTGTCTTTACCTTCACCTGTGCACTGAATTTCACTTTACCGGACTGGCCTTCAAGATCGCCTGAAATGCCTGAAAGCGCCAGTGCATGATCGGTCGTCGTGGTGACCTGGTGTTTTAGAGGACTGTTCATCTTCAGTTGGCACGTGATCTGACCCGGTTTGTCAGCAGTAAGGCGCACAACGATGACCTGATCCGGGAAAGAAGAAAATATTTCTCTTTTAAAGGCTACTTCTCCCACCTGATAACTCACCGAAGCGACCGCTTTTGAAATATCCAGCGACCTTCTATAGTCATGAAAATCTTCATGGCCCGGAAAACTGATCAGAAGATCCCCTACGGGTTGGTAAGCCATGCCATTATTGGGCTTATCCTTCATCATCGTGTCAGCTATCTGCTGTGCTTCTTTGTATTTCTTTTCAAAGAGCAATTTCCTGATAACCGGTATGGTCTTCCGCATACCGGGCTTTATATTATTATTCGGACCACCTGACCATAGCGTTTCTTCATTCAATTGCAGCCTTCCTTCAGCAGGACCACCAAAGATCATGGCCCCCAAACGTCCGTTACCAATGGGAAGCGCTTCGTCCCAGTTCGTCGCAGGATGGCGATACCAAAGCGTATACTGATTCTGTTCTGAGACAATTTCATGCTGGGAACAACTGCTAAAAAAAACCAGGAACAGCGCCGATAAAAACAACATATTTCTTTGCATCGGTAAATCATTGCGTCAAGCGTTCATGCTCGACTTGTTAAAAAAAACATTTATACTATTCTCTTCATCCAGGTGGTTAATACCTGGC
>DASULB010000251.1:0-3300 GCA_036278455.1 Chitinophagaceae bacterium
CTATCCAGCCGACACTGCCCTGGTCATCAACCGATCCGATCCCCGGTCCGCCGATCCATGCTTCGTCCCGCTGGCGATCCAGCAGCCTGAGCTTTCCTGTAGCAGCGTCCAGCAACATGATCCAGCGATCTTTATGGTCAAGAGAGCGGATGACCACAAAGGCCCCTGAACCGCGTTTATTCCATACAGGATCCAGGATCATAACGGACCTGACGGGCGGGTCTTTCTTTAATATGGAATCTCTCCGGCGATAATCCTTCAGATAATCGCTTAAATCACGGATGCCGGGAATCTGCTGTACCGCTATGGGGACGACGCTGTCCTTATCCCGGTCATAAACATAACTTTTAAAGGAGGGCTGCGGGGTGCCTGCCAGGGGACGGCCACGCATATTCTCTGTATATCCGGAGGAGGTCACATAATCGGGCACCTGCGTATATCGCACGTCTTTGGGGGTATCCTTCAGGCGATAGACCACAAAACGCCCGTCTGGGCTGATCGTCATCCCATCAATATCTTTGTCACCAAGATAAATCGTTTTTGGACTTTGGGATGCCTGGGCCCTTAATGCTTTATCGGTGGCTTCTTTTTGCCGTTTGCGCTGGCGGAGTACACGGGAATTATCCAACGCATCACCCTGAAGAAACCGGTCCTGCGGCGTTAATTCATTTTTCTGATGTCTCTTTTTACCCTCTCTGAAATCTGTCAACAGTTGGATCTGTCCTGATTTCAGGTCCCGGGAATATAAATTACCCCGAAGCTGATAGACGACCCGGTTCCCATTAAAGCTGAATCCCGTATGGGATATCCTGTCGGTTGTCTGCAGGAGTTTTTCCGGTTTATTACCAGTAATATCCAGCAGGTAAAGGCTGTTTTCTTGGCTGAAAACGAGTTGGCTGTGGTCGTTGTTCCAGGATCCGTACCGTTCGGCATTGACAAGTTTGCGCTCCGCCACCGGAACTTTTCGGGGAACCGGGTCCTGCAAGGTCACTTCGTATAAAGAATCGGAAACAGAAGGTCCGGGGTTTCCGCCCACGTAAATGGATTCATTTTCTGAAAGCGATTGCTGAGGGTTCCAGTTAAAATATATTTTACGGGAGTCAGGACTCCAGAAAACGTTTGAAGGGGAAGTGCCTATCCATTTTGGATCACGCATGATCTTTTGGACCGTCAGGGGAGCAAGCTGTTGAGCATAGAGTGGCTGCGCAAAAAAAAGAAGCACCAACCATAAAAATTTTTTCATGACAGGGAAGATTGATTGAAAATGTGGAAATTGCACCCAAGTTATCAAATAAAAAGATATGAAGCACGCCAAATGGATACAGGTCCGGCGGTCCCGCATGGCTCACCTTAAATTATTCTCTGCCGGCCCATGTCTCCGGATACTTCTTGTTGTGCTGGTATTCTCCCAGGTTTCTTGTGTGGATCATTCCAACCCGGATAAGACCTACAGTAAGTTTTATGTGGTCAGGCACGCCGAAAGATATGCGGGCTTCAATGGGCATTTAACGTGGTACGGACGTGAACGCGCGGGCGATCTGCGGCGGTTGTTACAGGATTCCGGCATTCAGAAAATCTATATCACACCTTATTCCCGCACGCTGGAGACCGCCGACTCCCTGAGGCTGCAGCAAAAGACCGATACCGTGATTTACCTGGTAGACACTTCCGGCGCAGACCTGGGCCGTCTGTTAAAACGAAAAAAGGATTACGGGAAAAACATTCTGATCGTCGGGCATGGAAACACGGTTCCGGGCATACTCAGGATGCTCGGGGCGTCGTACCCTTCGGATCAGCTGCCTGACAGCGTATATAACCTGATGTTTGAAGTGATCAATGATCATGGCAAAGTGCACATGCGGGCCTTTCATTATGGCAGGGCCAACCTGGCAGATACTTCGACAGCGATGGTGCATTTAGCTGCAGAGGATTCGACAAAATAGGCCAGCCATCCCTTCCCAAAGGGAATCCGGCGACATGGCGGATCATATACCGGGGCGGCCTGTCGCATGGCATACCACGTGCATGATCGTCGGACTGAAATAATTTGTATCTTCCGTTTATGGAAACAACATCACCCGGTGTAAAGCTCATTGAATGCCCGCGCGACGCCATGCAGGGATGGCAGCATTTCATCCCGACCGAAAAGAAAATAGCTTACCTGAACGCGCTGCTCAGGGCAGGCTTTGACACAATCGATTTCGGAAGCTTCGTTTCGCCAAAGGCCATTCCCCAGATGGCGGATACCGGGGAGGTCCTGCAACAGTTGCAGCTGCAAGCCTCCCATTCAAAATTGCTTGCCATTGTCGCCAATGTGCGTGGCGCTGAGCAGGCGACGGCTTATGAGGCCATTTCCTACCTGGGTTATCCCTTTTCCATTTCAGAGACCTTCCAGTTACGCAACACCCGCCAGACGATCTCAGGTGCGCTGGAGACGGTAAAACAGATACAAAAGCTTTGTCTTGACACGGGTAAAGAAGCCGTTATCTATATTTCAATGGGATTCGGGAATCCTTATGGCGACCTCTATAATAAGGAGATCGTGCAGCATTGGGTGGAGGAGATACGAAAAACAGGTATAAGCACCATTTCCCTGGCGGATACGGTAGGAGTGGCCGAAAAGGACACCATTGCTTTTTTATTTTCCCATCTGGTAAGCGCTTTCCCTGATGTGGAGTTCGGGGCCCATTTTCATTCCGCGCCGGATCACTGGGAAGAAAAGGTAACCACGGCCTATGATAACGGATGTCGCCGTTTTGATTCTGCTATCAACGGCATTGGCGGTTGTCCCATGGCGAAGGATGAACTGGTGGGAAATGTCGCCACTGAAAATTTGCTGTACTTCCTAAAGAAAAGAGGCATTGCCAGCCCCGTCGACCCTGATGCGTTCAAAGATGCACAAAGCATGGCAACTGAAATTTTCATTTAACGCGGGATCTGCCGGGCCGGTCAATGGCATCCTCGTGCTATATAAGCTGATCAGGATGACCTCCCTTTATTCTGAATGATCAGATTAAACTTCTAATCATTCATATACCCGGATGCAATTTAATTCATGGGACTGGTTTAAATGACAACCCCCCTTAAGTATGAAACTCATTACAATTTCTTTTGCTACCCACCTGCAAGATTAGCCTGGAGCAAAACATCCCGGCGCGTGACAATCGTGTTATAGAAGAAGTTCTCAGTCAATTAACTAACCGGCTGGAAGGCGGTAGCTTGCGGTTGAAGCCGAGTTAACCCGTCCTCACCACCATAGGACCACCCGCAAAGCCCCAATATTTGGATAATGACCGCCGC
>DASULB010000252.1:0-3366 GCA_036278455.1 Chitinophagaceae bacterium
CTCCTACTGGCCGACTGCGACCGGGCCTTTTGCGGCGCCGATGAACGAGATCCCCAAGGCAGTCTTTACCCAAAAAGGATTTAAAAGCGGCAATAGACCCAAAGCGGAGCAGTCGCCCGCCGTGGCTTCCTGGGCGGAGGCGCGGGTTTTGGATGGTGACCTTGCCAAAGGAATAAGACAACTCAAATCAGAGCAGGGGAAACCGATCTTAGCGATCGGAGGTGCCGGATTTATGCGGAGCCTGATAGCGACAGGGCTTATAGACGAATACCAACTGGTTACTCATCCTATCGTTCTGGGAGAGGGGCTGGCGATCTTCAATGATATTGCACAGCCAATAGACCTGAAGTTGGCCGATGTCAAGGCTTTCCCGGGAGGCATTATAGCACATACTTACCGCCCATAAGGATTATAATCAGAAAAGCTTTGCCCGTTTTTGCCAGCCTGTAGGGTCATGGTACTGGTAGCCCGGACCGTGTAAGAACTGGGCTCCCTGCGCTTCGGTATTGATCTGGTTAATTTCAGAGGTGAAGGCCGGAAGTCATGCCATCCTATTGGCAGGTGACAGCGAATTCGTGATAAAAGGGGTCATGGACCATAAATCGGCAGACCGGAGCTGGAAAACGCAACTGGAAGAACACTGGAAAAGGTTGCAGTAGCTGAGAAATCCTATTCTTGGGGGCTGCCGGATCTGATCTCCACTGTGCCTGGAGCGCACAGGGATTCATCCGGAGCAGGCCGTACAGCAGTTCTCCGATATCTTCTGCGTGTATTTTCCTTCCGTCCTCACCAAAAGGGAATTGGTCATTCAAGTGACTGGTGGCCGATTTGAGTACAATGGCGGTCTCCTTAATACATCATTCTGCCGGGCATCCAGCGTGATGGCCTGGGTAAGCCCCACCAGGCCGAACCAACTGACGTGGTATGCGCAGCTTTGGAGGGAGAAGTTGGCTCCGGCGAGGCTGGCCATGGTGATGATATAGCAGGCAGATATGGCGGCAGATGGAAAGCTTTGCAGGACATTCACTTAATAAAGCACCTTCCTCATCATTTGCTGTGAAGCGCTGTCTAATAGTGTTTACCTGATACTGGATAAGGTGATGCTGGATTTCGGAGCCCGGTGGTGGCGGTAGAAAAATGCGCAAAATGCCGATGCCAAGCAGCCAAAACGTTAGGGGGCAATTTAGCTACCAACACCGGAAGAGCATTCTTTACAAACTCCAACCAGCACACAATTTAATTTCTCCACATTGTAACCTTGAGGGACGGAAAATTGGACCAGCGAAGAAAGACACTCAATAGTTTCGCATTTCGTACACCGAAAATGAAAATGATTTCCGGGAACAGGTATATCACCAGATTTTGCACAAACAGCAAAATATTGCTTCCCATCATCAGCAACGATCTTATGGACTATCTCATCTTCACAGAAACGGTTTAATATCCTGTATATAGTGGCTCTATCAGCATCAATTTCCATTTGCTTCATAATCGCATCCTGACTCATTGCCCTTCTCTTAGCTGTTAATACAGATAAAACGGCCTCTTGGGTTGGCGTATTTCTTCGTTTCATAATAGTGCAAATTTAAACAAAAAATACTATCGCGACGAATTCGCATTAATTTATTGCGACAATGTTGCATTAACAAAAACTTTCCTTACCTTTGCCGAAAGATATGCAGAAGCGAAAAGAATAAAGCTTATAAAACTAAGTGGCTGGCGAGGGCATCTCTCGCTTTACCATTATCTCTATTTACAAAATATAATCTTATGGCATACACTAAAGATTTCGATGTAATAATCATAGGCGGGAGTTATGCGGGACTATCTGCCGCAATGGCATTAGGGCGTTCATTGCGTAATACTTTAATAATTGACAGCGGACTTCCCTGTAACAGGCAGACACCTCAATCACACAACTTCTTAACACAGGATGGCAAAACACCACATGAAATCTCAATGCTTGCGAAGCAACAAGTTGAAAAATATGACACCGTAAAATTTTATAAAGGATTTGCCATCACTGGGAAAAAAATAGTAAATGGTTTTGAAATCATAACAGATTCAAACGACAAATTCACAGCAAAGAAATTGATCCTGGCAACAGGTGTTAAAGACATTATGCCAGACATAAAAGGATTTGCAGAATGCTGGGGCATTTCGATTATTCACTGTCCTTACTGTCACGGTTATGAATATCGTAAGGGGAACACAGCAATTCTGGCAAACGGGGAAAAAGCCTTTCACATGGCTTCATTGGTCAATAATCTAACAGATAACATTACGATCTTAACCGCAGGAAAGGCTGAATTTAATTCAGAGCAAATTGATAAGCTGAACAAACACAATATAAAAATTATAGAAACAGAAATTTCCGAGTTTGAAAACAAAAACGGCCAAATACAAAATGTAGTTTTTACCGATAGTACTAAGATGACCTTTAATGCCGCTTATGCCGTAATTCCTTTCTTACAACCTTCAGATATTCCAGTCGTTCTGGAATGTGAACTCAACAAACAAGGCTACATCAAGATTGATGCTTTTCAAAAGACAACTGTTGAAGGTATTTATGCCTGTGGCGATAATACAAATATGATGCGTTCTATTGCCAATGCTGTTTATAGCGGTAATATAACAGGAGCAGTGGTAAACGGAGATTTAACAAATGAACAGTTTTAATTCAATGCCATTACGATGATCGAAGTTTTTTTTACAGACATTCAAAACAAAGTTCAGACGGACAGGATTTTAAGCAAAATTCAAACTGAAAATAATGACTTTAAAATTAACTTTGGCCTTAAATGAAACTGACTTCCCTTTTCGAGGCGGACATACAATTTTAAGAGTTGAAGACAACAAAACCAATTCAGATAAAATTCTGGAAATAGTAAAGCGTGATGGATTTAGTTGCGAAATACCGGAAGATAAAATTTGCATACAAAAAGAAAAACTATGACAGCGTTTTGGGAAGAAGCATTTAAGGACAGACAAGAAATGTGGGGATTACAACCTGCAAGATCTGCGGTATTGACAAAGGATTTTTTCGTTGCGAATCAAGTAAAAACGGTACTCATCCCAGGCGTCGGCTATGGACGGAATGCTCAAATTTTTAGAGACAATGGAATGAGCGTAACGGGCATTGAGATTTCACAAACTGCTATTGATTTAGCTCAAAAACATTTTGGAAATGACCTGATAATTTACCAAGGCACCGTAACAGAAATGCCATATGACAATAATTTGTATGATGGAATATTTTGTTATGGATTAATTTACCTGTTGAGCCAAGATGAGAGAGAAAAGCTAATTAAAGATTGTTATAATCAACTTGTAGAGAACGGATTTATGCTGTTTACGGTAATTACA
>DASULB010000253.1:0-7709 GCA_036278455.1 Chitinophagaceae bacterium
CATTTTTATCCATAATCTATTGTAAACAATTCTTATGCCATGATAGGACTAAGGCATCTCTTGTCTGAGGAAAGGAGATCAAACATCATGAATGAGGAAATTAAGCGGTATATATTTTGTATTATATAAATTAGCTATTTATTAAACATATTTTAAACCAGTACAATCATGGCAAAGTATTCAAAGAAATCAGAGGAAACCGTGGAAAAAGCGGTTGAAAAAATGAAGGAAGGGAAACTTAAATCCGGTAAAAGCGGCAAAAAGGTGACCAATCCCAAGCAGGCGGTGGCCATCGGGCTTTCCGAAGCTCGCGAAAAAGGTTATAAGGTACCGAAGAAAGGCAAGAAATAAACCGCCTGTAGTTGCACCTAGGCCAAAAAAGGGTAGGCACCCCTGTTTATAATGAGTTTACAAATGGGGAACTAAACGGTTAATTGTGGAAAAAAATTCCCAGCTTCATTGTCAACATAAGCTTATTTTAATTCCTAAAAAAAATCGCCTTTAAAAATGGAAAACATTTTTTACTCTACAAGAAGACGGCACGTCCGGCTTTTTAAGAAACCAAATTATTTGCAGATGAAAACGCTATCTTATTCACCTCCGATACGTTCGTTGATTATTGACGATGAAATAGATATTTGCAACCTGCTTGGAAATATCCTGGCGCGAAGAAATATTCAGAATGAATATGCGAATAGCCTCACTGACAGCAAACAAATACTACGAGACCATCGCTTTGACTTTATCTTTCTGGATAATTATTTACCTGATGGCAAAGGCATTGATTTCATCCCGTACCTTAAAAACTCTTTCCCAGCAATAAAGATAATACTCATCACGGCTCTAGCGGACCAATCGATGCAGGACAAAATGCAAAAAAGTGGAATAGATTGCTTCCTTCCAAAACCCCTCCATATGGATACCATAAACGAAGCGATAGATGATCTACTGAAAAAAGAGTCGAAAGCGATTTCTAAAAATGCCTAACTAACCAAATCCATGATTACCGCTTACTTTGGCGTAAAAAGCGGCAATGCTATTGTAACAATCTGCGCACTTCGATGGCACGAACGAATTTATCATACATACATCTTGTCATGAAATCCTACACCAATTCAGCAAAGTGATAAACATCTTCAAAGGAATTGGAAACCTCTCCGTTAATAATTCGGCGGATCAATCAAGCCCATTTAAATCGTATTATAGACCCATTGCGAAATAAGGATTAGGTTAGGATGCGATAAAATCGTCTATTTTATCTTTATCCTTGTTTTTTTAAGAATAAGAAAACAAGACAGGTCCTTTATCTTAGCTCCTTTGCAATAAAGCAACAATCGTTATCAGCACTGCGCGCAGTTGGCTGGTACTTTCATGAAAAGTACTATAACGAATCAGAAAATAATGGAAACACAGAAGAATGATATTATAACAAAAAGGCGCCTACATCCAGCCAAAAAGGTTAAGGAATTTTTGATAAATAAAGTAACTTCAAAAGTGAAGCAAGTCATAAGTATAAAAAATCCGATAGCCGAGTTTGAACGCGGGTTTATCTCAGTTCGGTCATTTGGGCATCAATATACAAAGGGATAGGGATAGTGAGGAAGAACAGCTTAGCCGAAGGCAGTGTGTTGCTTAAGATAATCTCAGCAATCTGTCATCCAACTCCGTAATTAACATGCCCCTTCTTTTCTGGTAATAAATGACCCTGTTCTCTGGCGCTATCGCTTGTTTGGGCGCATAGAATGGGAGAATGCCTAGCAGCGATATCAATTTAAAGCCTTGATTGGGGCTATAGGGACCGTCTTGTGATATGAGAACCCTGAGTTAATTCGACCATCACCCGAAAATTGTCGATAGCAGTTAGTTAACCGACTTGTCAGGTTCAGAAGGTGGCTGCTGAGGGGTGTCCGGAGACTTTGTCGGAATTTCAGGCTCTCTGGTCGTCCCGGGAGGGATCTCCAGCGGAGCCGGCTCAGGCGTGGCGGGTACCTCCGGTTTCTCGGGAATGTCGGGTAAGATTTCGGGCTCACCTGGCCTCTTAATCTCCGGTTGATCCGTTTGGGGCTTTATATCCGGAGCTGGAGGTTTTGGAGTCCCATCCCCGTTTGTTGCCGGTTTTCCGGCTGAATAATCATTCTTGTCCATATTAAAGGTATTAACTTCGTTATTCTATTCCTTGCCTTTGTTGTATGGAATCAACCTTTTTCTTGCAGGTGGTGATTCTATCTAAATGCTCCTGGATAGCAGGTAAGGTTCTTTTTGCCCAGTTAATAATGTTCGCATCACTACTCGTTTCAGCCTGATTCAAAAGCACAATAGTGTTTTTATGGTCGTCCACGATTAGTCTCAAATATGCTTCGTCAAAAGCAGCCCCT
Organism: Chitinophagaceae bacterium; assembly: GCA_036278455.1. GTDB lineage: Bacteria > Bacteroidota > Bacteroidia > Chitinophagales > Chitinophagaceae > FW021-bin31. Next base: position 2,376 of record DASULB010000253.1, read on the forward strand.
TTCTGTGCCAAAAGTGTCTTCAATTGTGTCTTTTGGTCTTGGGTCAGATCGCCCGGTAAGCTGATCTGCTTTTGGGCCGCCAGGTTACTGATCGTATCATTAATAGTTGTATTAGTTTTGATCATCACGCCGGCCAGCTTTTTTACATCCGGATTGGTTGTCTGTTTCAACGCAGCCTTGGCCGAGCGGATTTCATATAGTCCGCTTGCAAATGCCGTCATCAGATATTGTGCATGTTGCTGTTTAGAAGGGGAAGCAGGGAATTTTGTTTCATTCAGGTTTTGCGCTGAATCCATGCTGGCATTCACAGCCTTTTCTCCCGTAGACTGGCAAGAACTGATGACAATTCCTGTAAGCAATAAAAAAAACACGACCTTCATGAGGGATAAAAATTTCATTGCTTTTTGCATTATTATCTATTAATTATATGTAAAAACTATGCCAATGGAAATTTTATGAAAGGCCGGAGCATTCTTTACGTGTAAGGATCAGGGAATAGGGCATCGAAGGCGCTTGCATATTTTAAATTCCAACGTTTTCTTACCACTAAAAGGACCACCAGGAAAGACTGACTTATCATAGCCTCCCGGTTGGGGAAATAATTACTCACCCCGGTGATTAAAAGATCCTGAAAAAGGAATGAAAGGTGGGCTTACCTAACACTGATGACAGGCCTGCGGATGAGATCACGCTGCCTTCTGGACGATAAATCAGGGCCCTGCTCAATGGAAAATGACCTAAGCTGCTAAACCTTCCAATTTACCTATCAGGTGATATTAGGGCCAATTTACCTATCAGGTGATATTATTCGTTAATATCCGTGTCATCAATATAGGCTCATAGCCTGGCCAATTGTCTGAAAACTAAAGATAAAGGATTTGATTAAACTGGTTTTTCCCGTATAATAACCCAATTGCCGGTGGTATAGTATTTGAATAATATTTGAATCATCTATCATAATCAACAAAGAAACAGCTAAATATTCATCATGAAGAAATTTGATGCTATTATTATCGGTGCGGGACAGGCTGGTACGCCATTGGCCAAAAAATTAGCCCAGGCAGGTCTTCAAACAGCGCTTATTGAGAAGAGACAAGTCGGCGGCACCTGTATAAATGATGGTTGTACACCCACCAAATCCATGATCGCCTGCGCTAAGATGGCTTACAAAGCTGCACAAAGTGAAAATCTGGGTGTGAACATTCAATCTTATTCAGTAGATTTGAGGAAAATAATATCCAGAAAAAACCAAATTGTGGATCGCTTTAGAAAATCGAGTGTGGAAGGCTTGGAAAAAACAGTGGGGCTTACGTTGCTCTATGGTGAAGCTGTGTTCATTGACCACAAAACCTTACGGGTTGACATGGAAGATTCAGAAGAGGTACTTACCGCTGAGAAGATATTTCTGGATACAGGCCTGAAACCGCATATCCCAGAGCTGGATGGTTTGAATACGGTTCCATATTATACATCGACCACTTTATTGGACGTCGAGGAACTACCCCCAAGCCTTTTAATATTAGGGGGGAGTTATATCGGGTTGGAACTCGGACAGATGTTTAGACGGTTTGGCAGCGATGTGACCATCATTGAACGCGGCCAACAATTATTACCCCGCGAAGACGAGGATATTGCCAGCGCTGTCAAGGAGATCCTGGAAGAGGAAGGTATCCGGATACTCCTTGATACCCGCATCAAACGAATAAGAAGTGGAAAGCAAATTGAGCTGGATGATGGAAAACAAACGATCACCGGGACACATCTTTTGTTGGCGACAGGCCGCATCCCTCAGACTACAGCATTGCATCTTGAGAAAACCGGCGTTGCAACAGATCAAAAAGGCTATATTACGGTCAACGAACACCTGGAGACCAGCGTTCCCGGTATATATGCCTTAGGCGATACCAAGGGAGGCCCTGCCTTCACGCATATTTCCTTTAATGATTATGTCCTGGTGGCACAAAATCTGCTAAAAGGAACCAATCATTCTATTGCGGACAGACAGATTCCCTATTGCGTGTTCACGGATCCGCAGCTGGGACGTGTTGGCATGACCGAAAAAGAGGCACGCGGGAAAGGACTTGAAGTCGAAATCGCCAGTTTGCCCATGGATAAGACCTCCCGCGGCATTGAGACAGGTAATACAAAAGGGATCATGAAGGCGGTAGTCGACAGAAAATCCGGTAAGATTCTGGGCGCCGCCATTCTCGGAGAAGAAGGTGGTGAAGTAATGTCAGTCATGGAAATGGCTATGAGAGGAGGCTTTACCGCAATGCAAATAATGGATCATGTTTTTGCCCATCCACTCTATTCAGAATCCCTGAACAACCTGTTTATGACACTTGAGAAATAAAAATAAATGATGCAACTTAGCACAGATTATGAGAAGGTCCGTAACCGGTCAATAGAAATATGCGATCCTTTGGACACAGAAGATTTTGTAGTACAGCCGGTAGTTGATGTAAGCCCCCCCAAATGGCACTTGGGGCATACTACCTGGTTTTTTGAAACATTTCTGTTAAAACCGTATGAAAAAAATTATACAGAATTCAATCCCGCCTATAATTTTGTTTTTAATAGCTATTATGAAACAGTAGGTGCGCGGGTAATCCGTACCGACCGTGGCAATCTCAGCAGGCCATCTGTAACAGATGTGCTGCTTTACCGTGATCATGTCGATGATGCCATGACTAAATTTCTGTCCCGGCATCAAACCCCTGAAGTAGATTCTCTGGTTCGGCTGGGGCTGGCACATGAAGAACAACACCAGGAGCTTTTGTTAACCGACATCAAATATATACTGGGTAATAACCCTTTATTTCCCCCTTATTCATCTCCAAAAAAGACACTCGGCTCCTCTAACCACGCTGAAAACACTTTTGTTCACATGAAAGAGGGTATTTATGAAATAGGCCATGAAGGCGACGGATTTCATTTTGACAATGAAATGAACCGGCATAAGGTTTATCTTCAGGACTACAACATCAGCGCGTTGCCGGTCACCAACGAGGCGTATCTGGAATTCATAAAAGCAGGTGGCTACCATGATTTTCACTTCTGGCATTCAGATGGATGGGAATGGGTCAGAAACAATCACATCGAATCTCCGCTTTACTGGCATAAGATAGAAGGTCTTTGGATGAACTATACGTTGAATGGATTGGAACCAGTAAATGCTGAGGCTCCCATTTGTCATGTCAGCTATTATGAAGCCGCCGCCTATGCCGCATGGAAAGAGATGCGTCTTCCTACCGAATTCGAATGGGAAGCAGCCGCAACCAGGTTTGATTGGGGGTTGCGATGGGAATGGACCGAAAGCGCGTACCTCCCCTACCCTGGTTTTAAGAAAGCGCCCGGAGCCATCGGCGAATACAATGGCAAGTTCATGGTAAATCAAATGGTCTTGCGGGGTGCTTCTGAAGCAACATCCCCCGGGCATAGCCGCATCACTTATAGAAACTTTTTTCAGCCGCACCTGCGTTGGCAATATACCGGTATGAGACTCGTGGCCAATCCATGAGGTTTACATGCGGAGAATTAGTGTTCACAACAGACGCGTATTTAAATCCAAACAAAGAAAGAATGCATTCACCTGAAACAATATCTTCACCCATCACTACAAAGACAGAACACTTTTTCGAAGAAGTAGTTCTGGGATTAAAAGCCATTCCAAAGTATCTGCCTTCAAAGTACTTTTATGATGAAAGAGGTGACAGGATCTTTCGTGATATCATGAATTGTCCCGATTATTACCTGACCCAATGCGAACTTGAGATATTGTCGGGGCAATCGGGAAAAATTGCGAAGCTGTTGCATGACTATGCCGGCACCGCTGACGTGGTGGAATTAGGTCCCGGTGATGCGAGTAAGTCAACCTACCTGTTGGAAGAACTGCTGAAAACCGAGGCGATCTCCGGTTATTATCCTGTCGACATCTCCAGCAATGTGATATCCATGTTGACAAAGGAGCTCCCTCATAAACTTCCGGGGCTCCATATACATGGTCTGAATGGAGAATACTTTGATATGCTGGAGCAAATCAATGATTTGTCCGACAAAAGAAAGATAGTCCTCTTTTTAGGCGCCAATATTGGTAATTTTTCTACTTTGACAGCGAGGCATTTCTGCATGCAATTGCGGCAATATTTGAAACCGGGGGATATGCTGTTGACAGGAATCGATCTCAAAAAGCATCCGCAGGTGATACGAAATGCCTATAACGACAGACAGGGATTGACCGCATCGTTCAATCTGAACCTCCTGGAACGCATCAACCGGGAGTTAGAAGCTGATTTTGAAATCACACAATTCGATCACTATCCCAATTATGATCCGGCCACCGGTGCATGTAAAAGCTATCTTGTTAGCAGAACAGATCAAAAGGTCCATATCAAAGGGGAGGTCTTGCATTTTAAAGAAAATGAGACCATCTTTATGGAGATATCGCAAAAATATAGTCCGGAAGAAATTGACAGGCTTGCAGTCCAAAGCGGCTTTAAACCATTGTTCAAATTCTTTGATTCAAAAAAATGGTTTACGGATTGCTTGTGGCAGTATGATCAACCTTCATCCCAAGTATCTGAATGATGATGCTTGTGGAATATTATAGGCATCCCGAAGCGTTTTTTATTCCTCCGTTATCATTTTTTGAAAAAGCTCATTTCTTTCTTTGGCCGGATGCAAGGTATCCTTCGGCAACAATCGGGGTTTTCGGCTTCATCTTTCATCCAGCGCCAGTTAATTAATCCCACCATCCGCTAAATCCGTTAAGGTGGCATTGGTCTTTTCTTCTTCCCGGAGCGTTGATTCCAGTAAAGCAGAAACTTCTTTATGGCCCATTAAGTGGGAAAAGGCCAGCAGGCCAGCGTAAGTGGCCATCTCATAATGGTTCACCTTCCGGATCCCCAGGATCAGCGCCGCATCCCTCACGGCCGAACCCTCTTTGGTTTCATCAACAAAATTAGCAACTTCCTTCAGGATGCCGGCCATGGCCTTGCATTTGGTCTCCTTTGCTTTTTCTTTCAAGATCTCAAAAGCCTCCTCCAATCTCTTGGCATGCACCTGGGTCTGATCCAGATGAAAGCTAATGGCATTTTTCAGTTCCTGCGAAGTGGCTGCCTGCATGATCTCAGGCATGGCCTCTGCGAGGTGGTTTTCCGCCCAATAAATATCCTGAAGGCCACTCAGAAAAAAAATGTGAAGCGGCAAATCCTCCATTTTGTAACCAGCCGGTGTTACCGGATTATTTGTATGGTCCATCATTCAAATTTTTCACGCAGTTAACATCCCGGGGGCCTTTATAGCCCTTTTTTCAAATAAACAATAGATTTCTGG
>DASULB010000254.1:0-19288 GCA_036278455.1 Chitinophagaceae bacterium
CAATAAATTCCTCGCTTCCTTGAACAAACGATCCCCATTTTCTTCACCCTTGCTCAGAAGTCCTTAAACTGATAGTCCATCTGTTTCATTACAGCAATTAGTGACGATTATGAAGCTATCTTTTGAACTTTTAGACTTCCGTCAGAAAATATAATACGGCGGCACCGCATGGCCCCCCTTCTCTACCCGACGTTAATAAAAAACAAAAACACAAGCAATACGCCACGGCACCCCTCCTATTTTTCCAAGGTTTTTAAGGCACATTTTGGTTGCCTGCCCTCAGAAAAAGGGAAATTCCCCGAGCCGGAGACTGAACCTCAATGATGACCTTCACTCAAAGGATCATTGTTCAAAGATCCTGTCCGGAACGCGTCTGTCCAAACCGAGCGTAGCGCCTGCCGAAACGGACATGCGTCATTTATTGCATGCACGCGTGTTTTTTGTACCGGATTGCCGGTTTTTGTGGACTTTTTTTATCCTTCGCATGTTATGCAAATGATGAAGCGATGATTACCTGGATTAAGCAACCCCTGTGCTGTGACCCGAAAACAGATAGCCGTGGGGAGAACCCCGTTAAAGTCGCATACATGCCTACAGGAATAACCCGGCTACATTTTCATGGGAGAAAGCGATCGACGATTTCCAGCCGAGAGAATCGCGGATGACACGTCATTGATGTTGAAATAAAGGCTATGATCATCCGTAGAAAGCCAAATGCAGGAAATGTTCTATAAAATGTACCATTTGTTGTATTCGCTTTACATAAAAATAAGGTTCTTTGCTACTGGTTATGGGTAGCTTGCCCCATGTACCATTGGCCGAAACATGATTTTCAATTTGTCAGTCTTTTAATCCCTATATAACATTATAAAACCAGTCATGATCAATCATTCACCCTTCGCTTGTTTCATTAGCCGGAAGAGCGTGCAAGTCAAAGGGGATCCCTGAACTAAAAAACAATAAACATTTTTCAAATGAAAGAAACTACTCCCATCCTCTTTATTTGTCGGTCGGTATTTGTTGCAATACACCAGAGAAACGATGCCGTGCAGCGCAGACAGATCCATCCTTTTCAGTCGGCCCTCCTGCAGCCGCCTATCACAAAAAGGTGCAGCCTCTATCCTGTAGAGGCTTGCGTGGGTGACATGTATGAACCGGGGGCAATGCTTTGGCAAACCCGTGGCAAGGGAAGAGAATGATGACGGCAGCCATTTTTACAGGAGATAAACCATCCACCCTTAAAGCTTTGCCAATCTGTTTGCCCTTGCATGGTGGCAAACGGGACACTCTCAGTTGAAAAACAAAAAAGATATAAACTTCTTCCTGCCCGCCTGTCTCTACGGGTTGGTTTTGGTTGATAGAGGATAGCCTCACCCCCAGGGGTGAGGTTTATTCAATTGGCCCCCCTGTTACAGCAGGAGCTTAAAGAAAGACGCATCCGGAAGCTGTCAACACCTGGTGATATCCCCTGCAGAAGCTGCAAATACTGCAAATACTGTAAATAACCGGCGGCATTCCGCGAAGGAAGCCGGCGACCGCTCCAGGTAATGAAGGGAATGTGGAGGTTCCGGCTGAACAGCAATTGTTTTTCCTTGAGATCAGAGATCAAAAGAACTTATTCCCGTTTTTTCATAAGCGCGCGCATCCGTCACAAAACGCCTTTATCCCATTTTGTTGGTAATCATATGATTATTCTTTTATCTTTAGGCATAATTTTTCTCATATGCCTTTATTGCTCTGCCTGCTTGGTATTGTCCTTTTGATCGTTCTCATTGTCTGGGTAAAACTGGATACCTTCATCACCTTTGTCCTGGTCAGTATCCTGTTGGGGATGGCCAGTGGTATGTCCGTCTCGCAGCTTTCCGCTTCGCTGGAGAAAGGCATCGGCAGTATTATGGGGTCCCTGGTGATTATTCTCGGGTTTGGCGCCATGTTGGGACGCCTGGTAGCCGAGAGCGGCGCAGCACAGCAAATCACGGGTTCCATGATACGCCTTTTCGGTGCCAAATATCTGCCATGGGGGATGTCACTGGCCGGTCTTATCGTTGGGATTCCCTTGTTTTATACAGCGGGATTTGTGGTGGTCATCCCTCTTATTTTTGCTGTAGGATATTCCACACGCCTGCCGTTACTGACTGTTGGCGTTCCCATGCTGGCGGCGTTGTCCGTCGCGCACGGGTTTCTGCCGCCCCATCCTTCACCCACTGCCATCGCCGAACAGTTACATGCGGATATCGGCAAAACACTCTTATATGGACTCATACTGGCCATTCCCGCCATTGTTATCGCCGGACCGCTGTTTGGAAGCACGCTTAAAAAATACCGCCCCGAGCCGCCGGAGGATCTGCTGCCCGAGGAACCCATGGCGGAAGAAAAACTGCCTGGTCTTGGCGTAAGCCTTTTTGCTGCGCTGCTTCCTCTCGTGCTGTTGGCCATTACCACGATAGCAGGGAATCTCTTTGCGGCGGGCTCTTTTCCCGACAAGTTCATTACCTTCATAGGCAACCCGAATATCGCCATGTTCCTCTCGGTACTCGTCGCCATCTATTTTCTCGGCATCCGTTGCGGCAGAAAAATACCTGTGGTGATGGGTGAGTTGCAGGACGCCTTCAAGGGAATCTCTGTCATCCTTTTGATCATCGCCGGATCAGGTGTATTCATGGAAGTGATGCGAGACAGCGGCGTCAATACCTATATTGCCGCGGGCCTGAAAGACTGGAATGTCCCCCCGCTTCTCCTCGGCTGGATCATTGCAGCCATCATCCGTATATGCATTGGTTCGGCGACGGTGGCAGGGCTCACTACCGTAGGTATTTTATTACCTTTGGTATCCCAGCAAATGGTTCATCCCGAACTGATGGTACTTGCCATCGGGGCGGGCAGTCTGATGTTCTCCCATGTAAATGACGGTGGATTCTGGCTGTTTAAAGAATACTTTAACCTAAGCATTAAAGACACCTTTAAAACATGGACGGTGATGGAAACCATTGTCTCCGTTACCGGTCTTGTCGGGGTTTTGATCTTAAACGCATTGATGTAAAAAAAACAATGGAACGAATGACCATCGAAGAAAAGCTCATGCAGCTCGGGCTGCGGCTTCCGCCCGCCCCACCCGTGGGTGGCGTATACCACCCCATCGTCCGGCAGGGAAGCCTGATCTATATCTCCGGCCAGGGACCCGTAAACCAGGATGGAACACTTATCAAGGGCAAGGTCGGCAGGGATATGGATACCGGTGCAGGGAAGCTTGCTGCCCGGCAGGTAGGGCTTACCATGCTGGCAACCCTCAAGGCATATTTTGGCCCCCTGGATGATATCCTGCGGCTGATCAAATTATTCGGTATGGTCAATTGTACGGCTGACTTTCAGCAGCAGCCCGAAGTCATCAACGGATGCAGCGAACTTTTTGCCGAACTCTGGGGACCACAGCACGGCGTGGGTGTACGCAGTGCGGTGGGTATGGGCTCTCTGCCGGGAAACATCCCCGTGGAAATAGAAGCGGTATTCGAAGCAGCCTGATGAGACCGGACTATGACCGGTTACAGGATATCGGCATCGTCAGCAAACCATTTCACCGGGACGCCTTTGATCTTTATCTGAAACGGGCGAAGCCTTCTATCTTCCGGTAAGGTTTGGCGAAAAAGTCACCCACCACCTCATTAAAACGGTCCTTGTAAAATACAGGTGTGGAATGACCTGAATCCGGCAAGATCCATAAATAAGCTTTGGGGATGTTTTGAAAAATAAGCAGCGTGTGCTGAGGGCGTATCACATCATGATCACCCCCGATCACCAGAACGGGGCACCGGATGGTGTGCAGCTGCGCCAGCGTGATGTGGGGTTCATACGAAAGCAAATGAGCCAGTTTGCGCTCATTTTTGATTTTTGGGGTGGTAGGCATGCCGGCCAGGGTATCATTGAGGTGGAAGGCCCACCGAACAACAAAGGGATCCACCGCAGCAGTATCCGGGGTTAAATTAGCGCCTGTAACAGCAAGCTTTTTCACCTTATCGGGGTGCCGAATGGCTAGTAGCAGCCCGTTAATGCCGCCATCGCTCCAGCCGACCACATCACAGGAATCCACTCCCAGGGAATCCAGCAGCGCATTGAGGTCATCGGCCATCATTCCATAGCTCAGTGAATCGCCGTTATCTACGGACTTCCCCTGCGCACGGCTGTCGGCCAGAATGACCTTATATTTTTTGGCAAAATAAGGGATCTGGTAAAGAAAGTTGTTGATCGAACCTCCGTTGCCATGGATAAAGAGCAACGGCGTTCCCGATCCATAGACTTCATAGTACATGTTAAAGCCACGGGTCTTCACAAAGTGTCCTGTTTTTTCATTTCTGCCATAATGGGTCGTGTCAAAAGCAGCGGACGGGGATTGGGCGTGAACTGACTGCAGCGTCAGCAATGTCACGGCGCAGGAGACGAGCAGTTTCGGTATCTTCATGACCTGAAATTTGGAGTGATCGGGATGGGTTTCCTGATAGCAGCCCATTAAAGGTAATTATTCTCCCTCAAGCGCAAATATCTTTCTTTAATCAGCCTTTTGACCCTACTTTTGTATCCATCAAAGCACGGAGTACCCTGCTTTTTTAAAAATAGCTTTCATGATTGAAAACAACTGGTATACACTCGATGATCCAGACCAGACAGATTCCCCTGCCCTATTAATATATCCCTGGCGTATTCGCCAGAATATTGGTGAAATGATTCGCATCGCCGGAAGCCCGCAGCGTCTTATGCCGCATATAAAAACGCACAAAATGTCCGCTGTGGTGAAGATGCAACTGGAAGCCGGCATCCGCCGCTTCAAGTGCGCCACTATCGCCGAAGCTGAAATGCTGGCAGCCACGGGGGCGAAGGAGGTGCTGTTGGCCTACCAGCTCAGCGCACCCAAAGCGCTCCGCTTTATGAAATTGATCAGGGAATATCCTGAGGTGGATTTTTCCTCTCTCGTGGACAACACCGGCAGTGTCGCCATGCTGAACGATCTTTTCGCGGGTGACGGGACGACCGCAAGCGTTTTTATAGATGTGGACAACGGCATGCACCGTACGGGCTTCCCTGCCGGTGACACGCTGGCTGATTTCTATAAAAAAGTGGCAGCATTTCCGTTTATCCATTGCCGTGGACTGCATGTCTATGACGGCCATATCCGTGAAAAGGACTTCAAGAAAAGAAGAGCCGCCACGGAAGCCGCCTTCGCGCCCGTGACCAGGGCCGTCAAAGCCATCAGGGAAGCCGGTCTGTCCCGGCCGGAAGTGATCGCAGGAGGCAGCCCTACTTTCCCTGTTCATGCATTAAACCCGGAGGTAATATGCAGTCCGGGGACTTCTTTGTTGTGGGACAAGGGCTATGGGGACCTGCTCGCAGAACAACCCTTTTTACAGGCTGCCGTACTGCTTACACGCGTCCTGTCAAAACCGCAAGACGGAAACCTTACTACTGACCTGGGACATAAATCCGTAGCCGCGGAAAACCCGATCGATCAGCGTGTGTTCTTTTTGAACATGGAAAACTATGAAGTGATCTCCCAAAGTGAAGAGCATCTGGGGCTGAAGATCGACCAGGCATTGTGGAAAGAAATAAAGGTGGGCGATGTGCTGTACGGCATCCCTTATCATATTTGTCCCACCGTCGCCTTATACGACGAAGTGGAGGTAGTCGAAAACGGCCATGTTACCGGACGGTGGAAGGTAGAAGCACGCACAAAGAAGATCAGTGTCTGACAGGAGAAAGGGGCCACATTATTTTCATCTGACAGACCCACCATACATCATGACCTTACAATCTGCAACATGAGCAAACTTATTTTCGACGCGCACCTGGACCTGAGCATGAATGCCCTGGAATGGAACCGTGACCTGACCCAACCGCTGACAGAAATCCGAAAGCGGGAAAAGAACTTAACGGATAAACCCGACCGGGAAAAGGGCACCATTTCCTTCCCGGAAATGCGCAAAGGGCGTATCGGCATCTGTGTCGCCACGATGATCGCGCGTTATGTGAAGCCCGGCAATCCCCTGCCGGGATGGCACTCCCCCGAACAGGCCTGGGCACAAACCCAGGGCCAGCTGGCCTGGTACCGGGCCATGGAAGATAAGGGGGAAATGGTGCAGATCAAAAATTCAGGTGATCTAAAAAAGCAGCAGACCTTATGGGAAGATGCGGGGACAGGCGACCACTTGCCCATCGGTTATATCCTGAGCCTGGAGGGTGCCGATTCCATCCTCAACATGCATTATCTGCAGAAAGCCTATGCTGATGGACTGCGTGCGCTCGGTCCGGCCCATTACGGCCCCGGAGTCTACGCTTATGGCACGGATTCCACCGGCGGGATCGGAGCCCGGGGCAGAGAGTTGCTGGAAGAAATGGAGCAGCTTCACATGATTCTGGATGTCACCCACCTGTGTGATGAAAGCTTTTGGGAAGCCCTGGATCATTTCCACGGCGCGGTATGGGCCAGCCACAATAACTGCCGTGCATTGGTGCCGCACAACCGTCAATTTTCCGATGAACAGATCCGGGCATTGATCCAAAGGGACGCCGTCATCGGTGCTGCCTTTGACGCCTGGATGCTGATACCCGGATGGGAAAGGGGAGAGAGTACGCCGGAACAGACAGGAGTCTCCCTCAACCACGTGGCGGATCACATTGACCATGTTTGCCAGATCGCCGGAAACACCCTGCATGCGGCCATCGGCACAGACCTGGACGGTGGTTTCGGAAGGGAGCAATGCCCGCAGGACCTGGCTTCGATCGCTGATCTGCAGAAATTAGACGCGTTGTTAACAGCACGGGGGTACGGGAAGGCCGACGTGGAGAATATCCTTTACCGAAACTGGATACGGTTCCTGGAAAGAGTATGGATCTAAAGCAACGACGATTTGGATGACAGGATCCGGCTTTCTGACAGCCCTTTCAAAGAACCTTTCCTTACCCAAGGTTTCTTCCCCTTCCAAAAGGGGGCGATTTAACTTATTTTTGCAGGATGAACATCATCATTACCGGGGCCAGCCGGGGTATCGGAAAGGCCATCGCAGCGCGTTTTATCCGGGAAGGATGGGATGCCGGTTTGTGTTCCCTGAACCCCGAGCGGATCCATCAGGCGAAGGAAGATCTCGCTCCGCTGAATAAGGAAGGCAGGATCCTGGCCGACGCCGTGGATGTAAGCCACCCCGAAGCGGTGGCGGCCTGGGCACAAAAAATAAAAACCACTTTTGGCGCGGTGGATATCCTGGTGAATAATGCCGGTGTTTTTATTCCCGGCAGCATTCACAGCGAACAGGACGGTGTCCTGGAAAGCACCATGGCCCTGAATGTCTATGGTGCCTATCACCTCACCCGCGCCCTGCTTCCCGAAATGAAATCCCGGGGGCGGGGACATATTTTTAACATGTGCTCCACGGCAAGTCTGCAGCCATACCCTAACGGGGGATCATACAGCATCAGTAAATTCGCTTTGCTGGGATTTTCAAAAAACCTGCGCGAGGAGATGAAACCCTTTGGCGTCAGGGTGACAGCCGTTTGCCCGGGGCCTACGCTGACCGATTCCTGGGACGGCTTTGAAGGACCGCCGGAACGTATGATGCGGCCTGAGGACATCGCGGAGGTGATCTGGACGGCCTATCATCTTGCCCCACAAACGGTTATGGAAGATATCGTGCTTCGGCCCCAGGCCGGGGATATGCCCTGACGCGGACCGCAATCTTTCCCCAAACGCTTGCTCCATAGCATTTTAACTAACATTTAACCCGCTTACGCTGTAACGCTGATACAACTTTAAATATTTTTGCAGGGGTTTATGGAATATGTGATAAAAAAATGGTCCCTGACAGCAATGCTGTTGCTGTTCGGCATGAATGCCTTATTTGCACAGGGGGTTCAGTTTTCCGCTAGCGTCAGCAGCACGCAGGTGGGTATACAGGAGCCGTTCCGTCTTAAATTTTCTATAGAAAATGCTTCCCGCGTTTCAGACTTTATACCCCCGGCCTTCTCCGGATTCCAGGTCGTTTCCAGACAACAGATGCAATCCACCAACATCGTCAACGGGAAAATGAGCCAAAGCATCTCTTTTATTTTTATCCTGGAAGCAACCGCGGAGGGCCGCTTTACCATTGCGGGAGCTTCCGCCAGGGTCGATGGCAATAAACTGCGTTCCAATCCCATCACCATCACCGTGGAGAAAAGCGCGGGCAGTCCTTCCGGTGGCAATAACCAGAACGTTCAGCCTGTGGCACCCAATCCCTTTGGCTTTCAGCCACCACAGGCACAGCCGCCATCCCCACAGTCCCAATCCCAGCCGGGGATCCTCCGAAATGGCGAGAAAGCCATGGACAAGATCAAAAAAAATGTCTTTGTAAAAGTGGACGTGGACAAAACAAATGTTTACGTCGGGCAGCAAATAACGGCCACCTATAAACTCTATACACGCCTCCCTACCTCCTCCCAGGTGACAAAGGTGCCTTCATTCACGGGATTCTCCGCCCATGACCTCAAACTTTCCAATCCGCCGCGGGCGACCATGGAAAGGATCGACGGTGCTCCGTTCAAGGTGTTTACCATTCGAAAGACCATGCTGTTCCCGCTCCAGTCGGGTGCACTGGAACTGGATCCGGTAGAGGTCGACAACACCGTGAGGCTTTATCAGATCCAAAGAAAAAACAGAGGCCGCGATCCTTTGAATGATATCATGAATGATCCGTTCTTCAAGGATCCTTTCAACAGTGACCCGTTCAATGACCCTTTCTTCCAGGATGCCTTTGGCGGGAGTAATGTAACTTATCATGATTATGATTACCACATCACCAGCAAACCCGTGAAGATTCATGTAAAGCCATTGCCGGAGGCGGGTAAACCCGCCGACTTCAGCGGCGCGGTCGGTGACTTCAAGATAAACGCTTCCCTGGATAAGAACAAGCTTAGTACCGATGACGCGGCTACATTGACGGTCACCGTATCGGGACATGGTAACATAACACTGGTGGACGCTCCTAAAGTAGATTTTCCCAGTGACCTTGAAAGTTATGATCCCAAAGTTTCAGATAAGATAAGTGGAGGCAATCCTTTTGGCGGGAGCCGTACTTTTACCTATGTGATCATGCCCAACGCAGCCGGCAACTTCACCATTCCACCGGTGAAGTTCGCTTACTTTGATCCTGACGACGCAAAATATATAACGATCGAAACCACTTCTTTCGCCCTCGACATTACCCCGGGGAAAAATCAAAAAAACAACAGCGCAAACTATGCTGCTTCCGACAACGCGTTGCAACCCATACGGACCGGAACGATGACCTGGAGCAAGGCTGGCGCACTGTGGTTTGGATCATGGTGGTACTGGCTGCTGTTGATGATACCGGTGTTGATCCTGATCGCGCTGCTGGCTTTCAAAAAACGAAAAAAGGAACTGCAGTCCAACCAGACCCTGCTGAAAAACAAACGGGCGAACCGGATCGCGCTCAAGCGCCTGACCCTGGCCAACCGCTTCTTGCAACAGAACGATCACAAAGCATTCTACGGAGAAGTATCCCAGGCCGTTTGGGGTTATCTTTGTGATAAGCTCAACATTCCGTTCGCGGAACTCAGTAAACAAAAGGCGCAGGAGAAACTCCTGGAAAAACAGATCAACGGCCACACGCCCGAACGCCTTTTTGGGTTGCTTGATCATTGTGAAATGGCATTATACGCCGGCACCGAGGGGCACGCGCAAATGAAGGAGACTTACCAGAACGCCCTGTCGGTCATTACCGATCTGGAACAGCAGCTAAAAGGCAACCACCGTGAACCGGGAAGGACAGCGGAAAAAAACTGATCTCAATGCACTTATTATTTTGAAGACAAGAAAAACCATATTCTCATTCTTTGTGCTGGCCCTTTTTGCCCTGCCGGCCTTCAGCCGGGAGGCTCCGGCCCAATCCACGCAGCAGCTTTTTGACAAAGCCAACAATCTTTACCAGCGACACCGGTATGATTCCGCGTCACTGTTATACCAGCAACTCGTCCATGATGGCTATAACAACGCCGAACTATATTACAATGCCGGAAACGCCAATTACAAGGCACGGCACCTGGGTTACGCCGTGTATTATTTTGAAAAAGCGCTGCAACAATCTCCGGGAAACGCCGTGATCGCCCATAATCTGGCCCTGGCCAAACAACAGGCCAGTGATAAAATAGACCAGGTGCCCACCTTGTTTTTTATCCGTTGGTGGCATGGATTACTCCATCTTCATCAGCCAAACGGATGGATGGTGGGAAGTATCCTGCTTTTCTGGGTCGTGGTGTTTTTGACGGGATGGCGCCTGCTCAGAAAACCCGCGCCACGCTGGACCGGATGGATCCTTACGCTGACCGCTATCTTGTTTTGCATCTATCTGTCCGGCGCCATCGGCACCTGGTACCGGCACACCCACCATGACTTCGCGGTCATTGTCAAAACAGACCAGCAGGTAAAGGCAGCCCCGGATTCCGGGAGCGCGGACCTGTTGGTCATTCATGAAGGCCTGAAGGTAAAGGTCACCGATGAAGTAAACGGGTGGCGCAAGATTGAACTCACCAACGGTACGGAAGGATGGGTCAGGGCGGATTGCATGGCGGATCTATGAGTGGAAGCGGGTGGCCTGGATCCCTTCCTCAGGCGGACAGCTTTTTTCCTTGCACGCTTCATCCTGTGTTTCCAGTTCAAATGTACTGTGGTCGATGCGGAGCTTTTCCAGTTTTCCCCGGAGATTTTCCTTGATACCCTCTGTTTCGGCAAGACCGGTGCCCGGGGCCACCACCAGATGCGCCGTCAGGGCGTTTTGGGTAGTGCTCATGGCCCATACATGAACATGATGGATGTCCAGGATGCCTTTTGTTTCCATGGCAGCGTGGCGCACGGCTTGCATATCCACTTCCCGCGGTACTCCGTCCAGACTCAGGCGCAGGCTGTCCTTTAGCAGTCCCCAGGTACTGATGAGAATAACGGCCATGATCATAAAACTGATGACCGGATCCAGCCAGTACCAATGCGTCCAGATGATCACGAGTCCCGCGATCACCACGCCCAGCGATACCAGGGCATCCGCGGCCATATGCAGGTACGCCCCTTTCAGATTCAGGTCTGTATCCTTATCACGGATAAAAAGGAATGCGGTGAAGCCATTGATCAGGATGCCGACAGCGGCCACGACGGCCAGCACGCCCCCTTGCACCGCTTCGGGTTGCAACAGCCGGCGCACCGCCTCGAACCCGATACCGCCAATAGCGATCAGCAGGATGACCGCATTAAGCAAAGCCACCAGGATCGTTGTTTTGCGATAGCCGTATGTATAGTCGTCATTGGGTTTCATCTTTGCCAGCCTGAAGGCTAGCAATGCCAGGGCCAGGCTGGCGACGTCAAAAAGGTTATGACCGGCGTCGGAAAGAAGGGCAAGGGAATTCTGCCAGAATCCCGCCGCTGCTTCCACCACGACAAAAATGAGATTCAGTAAAATGCCAGCCATTAATGCCCTGTCGATCCCCATTCCGCTACGGGAACCCGGCGCCAGGGCATAAGGATGCGTATGGTCATGATGATGTGGCATTTCACGGATAATTACTTCTACAAAGATAACAAACCCGGTGCCGGGATGGTTATTAGCCGTCTGATGCCGAATGGCAGCAAAAAAACCTGTAAAAAAAAGGAAGAAAGCGATCCGGTGAAGCAGACAGGCCGAAGGATCTCCGGCACGCTGACAACCGTATTTCCATACCGGGTCTGAAACAGCCCCGTCATCTGTAAAACAAGGGATGCTACTGCTTAAACGCGTTCCATCCCTGGGCAACCAGCACGTGTTTATTCCCACTCTTTGTCAGCAGGTGAGCGCCTTCCTCAGCACCGGTCATGTACCCGATTACGCTGATCTGTTCAGACAACACCAATTTATCATGGTCCTCCGGCCGGATGGTAAACAACAATTCATAATCCTCCCCGCCATGCAACGCCAGGGTGGTAGGGTCCAACCCGAATTTAAAGGCCGCCTGCGCGGTTTCTTCATTGACAGGTATTTTTTCTTCGTAGATCAGGCAGCCCAGACCGCTTTGTTCACAGATATGCAGCACATCGGAGCTCAATCCATCACTAAGGTCCATCATTGCCGTTGGAAGCAGATCCTGATCGGCGAAGAAATTGATCATATCCCTTCTTGCTTCCGGTTTGAGGAATCGTTGAAGAACATACGTTCTGTTTTCAAGGTCAGGCTGCACCCCGGGGTGTTCCAGGTATATCTTCTTCTCGCGTTCCAGCAATTGAAGCCCCAGGTAAGCAGCACCCAGATCGCCCGTCACGCAGAGCAGATCGCCTTTGTGCGCGGTACTCCGCCTGACATACCGGTCGGGTGTTACTTCCCCTATGGCCGTACCGCTGATAATAAGCCCTGATGTGGAGGAACTTGTATCACCCCCCACCAGGTCCGCCCCATATCTTTCGCAGGCCAGGTAAACCCCTTCATAAAATTCGCTGATGGCCTCTACGGAAAAACGGTTGGACAGGGCTATGCTGAGCAGAAACTGGGTGGGTTGGGCGTTCATCGCATACAGATCGGAAAGATTGACGACCACCGATTTGTAACCCAGATGTTTCAACGGCGTATAGGTCAGGTCAAAATGGACACCTTCCACCAAAAGGTCCGTAGTGACCACAATCTGCTTGCCAAAATGATCCAGTACGGCGGCATCATCACCAACGCCCACAATGGTTCCGGCGTTTTGTAATTCAATATTCTTTGTCAGAAAATCTATCAGTCCAAACTCGCCCAATGTGCTGATCTCTGTACGTTGGTTATCCATAGGTCATCATTTATACAATTGTTAATATCCCGAAGAAGTCCCTTTTTCTATTTTCCGTTCACGGCGTCGAGCAGCGCATCATGAATAAGCCCGTTGGTGGCCAGCAACCGACGCTGATAGGGCGAATAAACGTCCCCGTTAAAATCTGTGACCTTTCCACCGGCCTCTTCAACAATCAGGTATCCGGCAGCTGCGTCCCAGGCATTCAGATTATGCTCCCAAAAACCGTCAAAGCGGCCACAGGCCACCCAGCACAGATCAATCGCTGCCGAGCCCAGGCGCCGCACGGGCGATCCCGCCTTCACAAACCGTGAAAATACCTGTATCGGATCATTGTCCATGTCTTCCCATTGATACGGGAAACCTGTTATCAAAAAAGCGCTGTCCAGGGAGGCGTTGCCTGAGACCGCGATCTTTTGGTTGTTCAGTGTAGCGCCCAGGCCTTTCTCTGCAAAAAACAGTTCATTAAGAAAGGGATTGTAAACCGCCCCCATCAGCATCTGTCCTCCCTTTTCCACGGCGATGGACACGCAACAAAGCGGCACGCCATGCGCGTAGTTAACCGTTCCGTCAATGGGATCGATGATCCATTTATAGGCGGATTCAGACGACATTTCACCGGCTTCCTCGCTCAGGATATGGTGATCGGGATACTGCTCGCGAATAATACGGAAAATGGCTTCTTCGGAAAGCTTATCCACCTCGGTAACCAGGTCATTGATGGTCAGTTTGCTTGTGATTTTAAAGTTCCCGTTGAAATATTGCTGCATGATGCCGCCAGCTTCGCCGGCTGCCTTTAAGAGTGTTTCCTTTAACATGGAGCAAAGATAAGGCAAAGATAAGTTGTACCGGGAAGCAGCCCGGCTAAGAAACAGGGTATTTGCCGGGCGGCTTACGATGACCAACCCAGCTTTCGGATGATTATATCCGCATGGGGAACTTAAAAGTCGTTATGCGGATAAAGGTTGGCATAGCGTTTCTTTCCGCCGCGATCCCATCGCGGACTGCCCACTCCTTCCCACATGCTGAAGTGGTGTCCACTAAACACGGCCGTCATGCGGAGGGCCCTGCCCCCGCTCTCAGCGCCATAGGGGACCTTGTTGCTTAAGGTATGGAGCTTGCATGGCTGATGAGCTCTATTCCGATGGAGAACGGATATTGTTTTAATCCATATTGATGAATAGGGGTAAGGCTATAACTGCCGTAAAGCGTAACAGGCCCGAATCCTATTTCACCCCGCAGGCCCAGGCGGAAGGTCTCCAGGTTAAACGCATCATTGTCCTTTATCTTTCCCCGGGCCTTGCTGACTTGTTTGGTCCTTGACTTGACCAGGTAGCCAAAAGTGGGGCCCGCACTTATCCGAAAAGAATTGGACGTATGGTAAGGATTGGATTCAAAGTTTAGCAATAAAGGAATCGTCAGGTATTCGGTAAATAATTTATTCTTTTTGAAACTAACAGAATCCCGCATGACATAGGTTTTCGAAAAAGCATTCACATAGCTGATGTCTTTTGAATACCGGTAATTATTCATGACGATACCAATGCCCGTGATCAGGTTAAGTTTGTGTTGTACGATATTGACATTTGCAATAACAGGCCAGATATTTACATTGACGGATTTACCGCCCCGCAGGGAAAACACCGAGGAGGTGGCTTCGGGGTCGCCGGGGTTTGCAGGTGCGAAATCATTGACCTCCGGGGATCCGTAATCACTGCGGTCGCTGTAATTATTAAAGCCAAAATCAAAATTGAGCCAGGACAGGTCTACATTTTTTATCTTTTTTTTCTTTGATTTCTTTCTGCCGATCACGACACTAACGTTTCCGCAGCTATCGCATCCGGGCGTATTTTGAATAATGCTGACGGGACCAAAACGGGCCGTATCGGGATGCCAGGTGGTGTCCGTAGTTTGCCAGACCGTATCCGTCACCACCCGGTGAAGGGTATCCTGTGCGTTTGCGCCATCGCCCTGTAACATAGAGGCGGACAATACGGCCCCCACGGTTAAATATTGTATCAACTTTCTCATATCTTGATTTTATTGCTTTTTTATTTGTTGAAGGCAAAGGAGAAATTACCAATTCTGACTTCTTTCCCTTTCAATAAACTAAATGGATGGGATACTTTGTATTGTATCTCCGTCACCCTCTCCGTGATCGCGTTGTCGATCGCCTCTTTGTTCATGGCAATGACTTCATTTCTTTTTCGCGGTCCCGAAACGGGCCTTTGATCGTCCAGGGAAGCCAACCCTGATCCTTGGAACGGTCTGTTTTCCGGTGTCTTTTCGGTAGAGGCCCCGCTGTTGGCCGCCAGCACCTCCCGGGGGCTGGAGATTTCAGGCAGGGGGATGTTTTTTAACGGAGTATCCGCTTTTTCCCGGGGCAGCCGCACCTGCTCCGTTTTCTTTTTCAATGCTACCGCCGCGGGTATGGGCGCTGCCGGCACCACACCGGCAGGACTTTTCTTTACAGGAACCGTGGACTGCCTGATGACCGGATCTTTATGCGTGGCAATCCTGCTTCCAGGTGCTGGCAGTGTTTTGGCTTTGACAACCGCCGGCAGGCTTGCCGGTTTTTCCTGATGAATCGCCTCTTCGGCGGTCTTATTTTCTTTTTCGGAGGCCGTTACATGCTTTGCTGTTGAAGGACGGCCTGCCGCTATCCGGTTCGTGAGGTCGGAATGACCCTCATTAAAAATAAAAAAAAGCGCCAGGAATACTGCGGCGGCAGCCGCGCCGATCCAGCCATAATGTCTTAGAAAAGCACCCTTTACCACCTGCCGCTCTTCCGCACGATAAAGAGACCGTTTATCGGGAAAAGAGGGAATTTTCTCCTGGGGGAGACGGGTCATCTCCAGCAATTCCAGCTCTCTTTGCTTATCGGGATGCTGCTGCAGAAACGACAGCAAGACGGGTATCTCCGTTTCCTCCAGTTCACCATCCAGGTAACAGAGCAGGTATGCTTCGTAATTATTTTCATCTATCGTCATAAAAAAAATCTTTTTCCGCTTTAACTACTACATCACATTTTCCATTTTAACCAGATACTGCTTCATCTTCAGTCTTGCCCGGTGCAGATACACTTTTACCTGCGAGGGACTGAGCCCGGTCACCGTTCCGATCTCCTCATAACTATACCCCTCATAATCCTTCAGCATCACCAGGGAACGCTGAACATCGTTCAATCGCTGCATGGCCGTCATGAGCGCTGATTTAAGATCATGCTTGCTGTCAGGCCCCTGCGCTGATGCTACCGGAACCTCCTCGGGAAACGTCTCCACCAGGCTGACGCGTTTATTTTTGCGCAAATGATCGATCATGTTGCGGTAACCCACTGTGAACAGGTAGGACTTAGCCTTCTCCTGCGGCAGCGCTTCGTGGTGTTTCCACAGGATCTCAAAACTATTCTGCACAATGTCTTTGGCGTCTTCGGCCTGTTTCAGATTCTTGACAATAAACCGGTAAAGCCTGTCGGCAAATAGATCCACACACTGATTATATTCTCTTTCAGTCATCGCTTGGCTGGCTTTCAGACATTCAAACTTTCAGATATCAAAGATAACGGGTTCTGCCTTTGCCCCGCCCGCCTGTCGTCTGTCAGCTCGCCCGAAGGCAACAACAAATAGGTTACTGGCCAGGATAGATTGATGATCAATGATTTATCGTATAATATCTGTTTCATTCCACCGGTTTGGGTTGGCTCTCTTAGAGTAGGACGTATAAAGGGACCGGAAGGTTACAGGCAAAAAAATATAAAATCCTACATTTGCTACACACCAAAACCATCTTTGTCATGAACGAATCATTTGTTTCACGCATTGGACATGAATTGGAAGCCATCAAATCCTCGGGACTCTACAAAACCGAACGCATCATTGAATCTCCGCAGGGCGCTGAAATACAGGTCGGCGTAAAAACAGTGATCAATTTTTGCGCAAACAATTACCTGGGATTGTCCTCCCATCCCAAAGTGCTGGAAGCTGCAAAGAAGACCATCGACTCCAGGGGGTATGGCATGAGCAGTGTACGCTTTATCTGCGGCACTCAGGACATTCACCGGGAACTGGAACAGAAGCTGTCGGCATTCCTGGGTACGGAAGATACCATCTTGTATGCCGCCTGTTTTGACGCCAACGGAGGCGTGTTCGAGCCCCTGATGAATGACCAGGACGCGCTGATCTCCGACGAGTTAAACCACGCCTCCATCATTGACGGCGTGCGGCTTTGCAAGGCCGGGCGATACCGATACCGTCATGATTCCATGGACGACCTGGAAACAAAGCTACAGGAAGCAGCAAACGCCCGTACCCGCATGATCATTACCGATGGCTCGTTTAGCATGGACGGCACCATCGCGCAACTGGATAAAATTGTCGCCCTGGCGGAGCGCTATGACGCCGCGGTGATGGTGGACGACAGCCACAGCACGGGATTTATCGGTAAAACGGGCCGGGGCACCCCTGAATACCGCGGAGTGACCGGGAAGATCGACCTGATCACCGGCACCCTGGGCAAAGCACTGGGCGGCGCTTCAGGCGGATTTACCAGTGGCAGAAAACAGATCATCGAGATGCTGAGACAACGTTCCCGCCCTTACCTTTTCTCCAATACCCTGGCGCCCGCCGTGGTGGGCGCCTCTATTGCTGTACTGGACCTGCTGACCGAAACCACCGAACTGCGCGACAAGCTTGCTGAAAATACCCGCTATTTCCGGGAAAAAATGACGGCAGCGGGTTTTGACATCACGCCCGGCGATCACCCGATCGTACCGGTGATGTTAGGGGATGCGGTGCTGTCACAGAAAATGGCCGATAGGCTGCTGGGAGAAGGGGTTTACGTCATCGGCTTTTTCTACCCGGTGGTCCCCAGGGGGCAGGCGCGTATCCGCGTACAGATCAGTGCGGCCCACGAACCGGAGCATTTGGATAAAGCCATCGGGGCGTTTACCAAAATCGGCAGGGAATTGGGCCTGTTACAGGCCTCATAACCGAATCCTACTGTTCCCGGGGGCGACAGAAATAAAACGTCCCCATATCGCAATTTGCCTGGCGCCGGTACGCCCCTGGTCCGATATCAAAAGAAGCTTCCCCGGCCCGGCTTCCACCATGGTGGTATATCCGGTCGTCTCCTTTTCATAGGTAGGCAGGCTGCTATCCCAGTGATAACCGCAGCCGTCCCCGGAAAAGGCCATTCTGTCTCCGGGTCTGCCATAAGTCAGGGCCAAAACGCCGTTTTTCATGAGCACCAGCTGGGGATCGACACTTTCGGAAGCTGTGTCAGCGAGACCGGGCAGCGGGATGGGCCGGGACCAGTTTTTCCCGTTATCACTGGAACGGCACTGGTATAAAGGCAGATAGCTGCTGATGCGCATCACACAAAGCAGGGACCCGTCCCGGGTCTTCGCAAAGGTCGGTTCGCAATAGCCTTCCGCGTTTTTAAAATTTCCTTCGGGAAGCCCGGAGGCAACCACAGAAACAACGTTCCAGGTGGCACAGTTGTCATTGGATCTGACCCAGACTACGGAATATTTATCCTCTCCTGCAAAATAACCATACATGACCCCCTGGATGGACCCGTCCTCCATGACCTGCATGCCCCGGTGAAAAAGCATGCTTCCCCAGATACCCGTTATTCCGTTTGCTTTAAACTTCCTCCCCTTCGGGGCATTTACCACGCCTTCATGTTTCTTCCAGCTCCGGCCCATATCTCCCGACGTCCAGTAAACCATTCTTTCCTGACCGGAGGATACAGGATAGGTAAAATATACCACGCCGTATAAGATGCCATTTTTTTCAACCATGGAAGAAATGTAAAAATCTTTGTTGGTCAGTTTCTCTTTCCAGGTGTTCCCATTATCCCGGGATATCATCATCGCATCTACCGGTGCAGCGATGACAGCGTCTTTGTGTTCACTGTAGGAGACCAGTACGTTGCTCCCGAATTTATAGGCAAAAGGAAATTGTCTTTCAGTGCTATCGGCGGAGCTGTCAATCACGAATCTCGGCCCCATCGTGATATCCCGGGCCGAGATCCGGCCTTGTCCCGGAGACCGCCTTTTCCCGACCGGCAGGTTCTGGGCCGACAAACCGGGTGCCAACAGCGCCGACAGACAAATGAAAACGACTATTTTCTTCATAGCGGCTTAAAAATACGATTTTACTTTCTTTCTGAAGGACCTAAAGTCCGAATGCCCAACAGCAGGCAAAGGCCAGACACAATAAGGATATGAGAGAATCTCATGAAGTGATCCAACTCCCCTGATCCGTGCTGTCTCCCACAAAATGGTCCCGGTGTATGATTTTCTTCCTTCCACGTCAAAAAAATCTTTCCTAATATTGAACTGGAGAATACACTTATCCGGCAGCTCATTAAACTTAACAAGGTAAAAGCAAAAAGGGAAGTCGTCCGGGAAGCAAAAAAGGTCTGTGAACCAATGGCCGGATGCTCCCCGCGTTTTTTTTTATTTTAATGA
>DASULB010000255.1:0-23264 GCA_036278455.1 Chitinophagaceae bacterium
AGGCATCCGCATCCGCACGAGGTACAGGATGCAAAACGACCTTGCAGGCAAGACGGGCACCACCAACAGCAACACGGACGGATGGTTCATTGGCTACTGCCCCCAGCTGCTTGCCGGTGCCTGGGTCGGATTCAACTATAATTTCCTGCATTTTAACAGCACCCATATCGGTCAGGGTGCCAATACGGGCCTGCCGATTTTTGCCGTGTTTATGAAAAAGGTATATGCGGACCCGACGCTGGATATTTCACCCGATGCCAAGTTTGACCTGCCCCCGGCCCCGGAGATGCCGAATCCTTATAATTTTGATCCCGGCGTTCCCCCCGGAGAAGAAGTACCAAACACCACCAACGGCACACCCAACGATTACTTTGACGTGGGCAACAGCGGCGGGAAAAAGGAGCAGGACAAAGGGGAGAGCCGGAAAACCACCCCGCACCAGGACCGAAAGCCCAAGGCCCTTTATCCGCCACAGGTGGGCCATTAGCCGATGTCCCCCGAAGTGTAAAAACATCCTGAAAAATTGGCCATGTCGTTGAAATTGTTCATCTCCTGTTTGCTGCTGACCGCTTTTCCGTTTCTGTGCGAGGCACAGTATTATTACCAGGACATCTGCAACGCCCGGCAAACGATGCGGGACCACCGGGAATACCGGAAAAACGGGATCCGTCACATCCGCATCCGCAGCTACGACCCCGATCATTCCCTAAACAAGGGGTTTCACTGTGTAAAAAAGATATCGGACGACTTCAAGCAGGTGAGGACGGAAACAGCCTCCTTCCAGACAGGCAATTCCACCATTATTTCCACCTTTGATGACAGCGGCCGCATTATGCATACGGTCGACAGCACCTCCATGAGCGTCAATGACACCTATTACTATTATGACCCGCAGGACGACCGGCGAATAGACAGCATCCGCTTCTATTCCTATTCGGTGACCGGCCAGGATACCTTTCGCTTTCATGAGGCGCATGTATACCAATATGATGGGCAGGGGCGGCTGAATAGAATGCTGCGCAGGAAGAATGACAAGCTCTATTCCGAGGTCACCTTCCGGACCGATTCTCTCGGCCAGGTGATCAGTGAAAGCGAAAAGGGCAGATACGATACCATTCCCACGAAATATTATAAATACGACAGCAGGAGTAATCTTACGGACATCTACCATTACAGCCGCGGACGTGGCAGGCTGGAACCGGATTACCTATTTGATTATGACAGGCAGGGCCGGCTGGCGGAAAAGACCACGGTTACCATGAACACCAACAATTACCTGTTGTGGAAATACTTCTATAACGACAAGGGGCTTGTATCCCGGGAGGAATGTTATGGCAAAAAGCATGCATTGCTGGGACTGCTGGAATTTGACTATGAGTAGCTCCGAATTTCCGGGAGGTGTTTGTTTGTGTAAAAACAATACTTATCTTTGCCTCCCGTTAGTTCTTTCATCAGCGGAAGTAGCTCAGTTGGTAGAGCGCAACCTTGCCAAGGTTGAGGTCGCGAGTTCGAGCCTCGTTTTCCGCTCCACGCATTGAATTCCCTCTCACCGGGAGGGAATTTTTTTTGCCCTTAAGGCCGGCCCTCACTCTTTTCGCCGGCGATTATTCTTTGAAACACAGTGCCTGATCGCCCGGGTGGTGGAATTGGTAGACACGCAGGACTTAAAATCCTGTGTACTTTGACATAAAAATATTTTGCCCGGGTGGTGGAATTGGTAGACACGTTGGACTTAAAATCCAATGGACAGCAATGTTCGTGCGGGTTCAACTCCCGCCTCGGGTACAAAAGGTCGTCTGAACAAGACGGCCTTTTTTTATGCCATTTTCAAAATTTTCAAACAATTTTCAAACAATGCCTTTAGCAGACCGATTATTTTCAATCAGTTTGACGATTTATAATGTGAGGTTAAAGAACTTTCTATTGCAAAAATAACGAAAATAGCTCCCATCCACAAACCTTCAGCATCTTAAATAACGGGTTTCATATACAAAAAAACCAGCATTTGTAGCTGGCTTTTTCTAAATTTTTTACGTCCTACTGGTATCCTTTCTTAAGTAATCCAATATCTCGGATTTCAGAAAATAGACCCTGCCTCTCTGTTTATGACGAGGCAATCCACGCTTTACCCAATCCGTAAGAGTGACCAATGATATTCCCAGCATTTTTGCGGTATCAGCCCGGCTGATCAAGGGATTGGTATCCTTCGCCTCTTTGGGAATCGGTTTTAGCTCACTGAGCAATTCCCTGACTTCCTCCTTAATCCACCTGCGAAAATCTTCCTCTTTGGGTATGAAAATCATTGTTTCCATAACATCATATTAAATTTAAAACTTATAATGTATCTTCTGACACACGCGGATCGCGGAAATATATCCTGCTTCCCCTGTTCTTATTGAACGACGGCTCATACCTGATATAGCCGTATTCGCTCAACTCTCTCACACATTTATGATAAGTGATGGCAGACGATAATTTTGCGATGCTTAATATCTCATGGCTAAAAACCTGAATGGGGTTAGCAAAACCGTTTTGTATGCGGTACTGTAACAAGGCCGCATAAATGCCTATGTGAGTAATGCTAATTCGGGCATCTGTGCCGATAGCCTCAAAAAAATCCGATAAGCAATATAACCTATCCATTATTCACACTTTTATCTTATCCGCATACCGTTCTTTTGGGCTTGTTGTTGCTGCTCATTGACCTTATGGGTAACTTTCATAGCTTCCATCGTCTTATTGCCTAATGCCGTATTAAGGGTTAGCTTTCTGGAATGCTCATCATAGATATTTACCGACTTGAACTGTGGATTTGCTTCAATGTAAAATCTTTGTTCATTGCCATCTTTTACAAAACTTACCGAAATCCGGTCGCCGCTCTTTAATCTTTCTTTTATACTGTCCGTTTCCCCTTTATTCAACAGTTCTTTTAACGGAAGCTGTTGCAGCGCTTTGTCCAGATCATATCCGTAATCAAAATGAAACTGCTTGACACGGAAGTTGCCATTTGGTTCCTTATCATTGAAGTCGAGCTGTAACCAGGTTCCCCGGTTCTGAATACACCTGCCTGACAATAGATTGTAGGCTTCGGTAGTATTGATATTATGCTCATGGCGTATGCTAAAGAATTGCAGCCGTTTTTCATCCGGTTTGGCTTCGTTATAAAGTGCCGTTTTATACCCTTCAAAATGATACTGCCCTGATTGGTCTTTTGCGAATGATAATTGATGGTCTAATCTTTCCTTATCGTTGAGGTAGTAAGAAACAGGAATAGAAAACTGCTGTTGTCCCTGCCTGATCTGCTCATCAATTTTTGTGGAAAGGTCAGGAAAGCCAGAGCGCTGCACCTGTTGGTGCAGTGCCTGGCTGTTTTGTTCCGTTTTCCTGTTATCCTGCCTTATTACAATTTGCTCCTTCACAGGCGCAACCAGTAAGCGGCGTAACAGCCTTATCAGCAGATTAGGGTAAAGCTGCTTTTCAATACGCTTCCGTTCCTGCCGCAGCACCCTCAGCGCAAATCGTTCATCCAGGTCCTGTGTGCCTTTATACTTTGCTGCAATACGGTCATAGTAATTCAGCTTTTCTTTGAGCAACGCTCTGTTTGATGAAAGACTAAAAGAGAACAGCTTGCTAAACCGTTCTTCCTTTGAACGCCATTGGTTCAGATCTGCTTCTACTCTGTTTACAGGGCTGTTATTCATAACTTTACTTTTAAAAAGCGGCTTTTACAATTTTGGCAGCCCGGCTATTACCGTAAGCCGGGCTGCTTAATGTTTAGCTGATGCTTTGGTTCTTTTTCCTTTTTTTCGATGCCTTCGGTATCTCAGGGCCGTCATCTTCAACAGGTGTCTGCTTTTTCTTTTTACTGTCTTGTTTAGCTGACTGACTTTCGCCTTCAGACTGCCGTTCTTTTTTTGACTGCCGATTATCCACCCTTTGCATGCCGCTGTTATAAATATTGATTGTTTTGAATTGGGGGTTAGCTTCGATATATTGCTTTTGATCTGCTCCATTAATCTGAAAGGTGGCAGATTGAAGGTTCCCCTTTTTCAGTGAATCCATGAGATTGGATTTGTATTCTTCATTGCCTAACTCCCGGATCGGATGTTTGGACAAAGCAGCTTCCAGATCATACCCGTAGTTCTGATGATAGTGCTTCAGCTTGAAATTTCCGTTGTCATCACTTTGCTTAAAGTCCATCTGTATCCAGGCGTTATAGACTTCTCCTTCTTTGTTGGTTAAATCTTTATTTACCGACCTGCCTTCCATCAGATTATAGGCTTCTTTCAGGGTGATATTATTGCCTTTATTGATGTAAAAGGTTTGCTCCATTGTTTCCTGGCTGTTTTCCTTTTGCACATTGACCTGATAGGAATTAAAGAAGTACATATCGCTTTGCTTCGATTGGCTAAAGTTCAATGTAGCGGTTACGGTATCATTACCGTACTTCGTTTCATAGGGCAGTTTAAATTCCGGATTTCCTTCCTGAATTTTTTGTTTCAGGTCATTTTCCAACCCTTCACCAAACCCCGTGTACTTCACCTGGTCACGCAGGTATTCAAAATTTTTCTGATTCATGATTACTGAATTTTGATTGTTATTAAATTGATTGTTATTAAACTGTTCTTTTTCTAATCGTTCATACCGGACGGCAACCATAAACGAAATGTCAACTATGTCATTCCTTTCGATCAGCAGTTCGTTGTTTTCCGCAGCTTCCATCATTGCTCTACAGGCAGATCTTATTGAGAGAAAGTTGTAGAAATCTATATCGGTTGACATTTCATAGCAGAACTCCCGAACGTCGTACTCTGCTGAGAACGTAAATAGTTCTTCTTTACTGACCGGAAAAGCATCATCGAGAAAGGCGACAAATTCTTCACCTTCCCAACGTTTTTTTGTTAGGTATTCAAGAATATCCTGGTAGTCGTCTTTCCTGATTTTCATCCTTCAAATTTTTAGAGGAAATAAATATTGGTTGAGATTAATAGGGATCGAATGGTTTACCTCATGGCCAAATACATCCCATCCTTCATATTCAACGTCCTGAAAAAATCCGTCCCGGCTTCTGGCAAATAATTCCAGGCGAGAACGATTGCCAAATAACTTCTCTATACGGTTGCGTATTTCCGGCGGCTTTTGTGAGTGCTTTCCTTTGGGACTAATCAAAACTTGCGAAACATTTTTACTTACACGTTTTAATGCTTTCCCTTTTGTAAAAAGCAGTACAATTTCAGCATTAGCGCGAGTATAGTATCCCATACCTATTGAAAGATCATGATTATGCTGGTTGCGTTTGATCCAAACAAAAGCCACTGTCTTGTAGGTAAATCCCCATGTTTTTCCCAACGCGAGAGCTTCGGGTAAACAAGGAAAAGTTGCCCACATGAACAATACACTATCTACGTTAGTGATTGACGATATATCCATACAGGCGAGATAACCCAGAGATTGTGTATTGTAGTGGTTAGCAGCCGTTCTTCCCACATTCTTTTTTCCCCACACGCGATACTCCCAGGGAGGATCTGCATAAATAATGTCGTATTTCTTACTCACCTTTTCCATTCTGCAACGACTTTGATCCCTAATCAATCGGTACTGCCTTTACAATTTTTTTATTTTTTACGTGCAGCTCCAAATGCCTGCCGCCATTTTTCTCCATAAGCTCTACGGCGAGATACTTTTTATCGGGAATGGTAAACTTCGGCACGACAAATACGATAGTCTTATCTGACTGACCTTCCACCTTACTGATATTGTTCTGCACAAGCACAGGTAATATTTCAATCTCCTGTGTTGCTGTTCTTTTTGACCTTTTCTGGTCACGGATATATAGCCTTAACTGATCAATGTCATAATTGATGTTAGTTTGATTGGAAATATTGAAGCGCAGCAACATGATGTCATCATGTATGAATAGCCCGCTCAACCTGAAGCGAATGCCAAATGCCTTATCCTTTATGCCTCTAATTTTCTCTTTCGATTCTGATGCCATTGAAGCATAATGTTCCATCCGTTCTTGGTTAATCGTTTCCGAAGGGATAGCGATAGTATTTTGCTTTGACGCACTCATTAGGGAAAGATTAAGCACAGAAGGTTGTTCGGCATAGTCAACCAAAAAAGAGATGAGCTTTCCATCAGCAGTTATGATACTGATATTAGTCTGAGGAAAACTTTCTTTTGCAGCTTTTATCTGCAAGATGTTTTCAACACCTTTTGCCTTTTGTGCCAATACATCGAGGCTTCCAATATCTACGCTGACTATAGAATAAGGGAAGATGATGTTGGTGGTTTTAGAAAATGCAACGGCTATATGAAAAGGTTCAATTTCCTTTGTTTGCCATGCTGTGTTTGTTTGCGCTTGCGTTTTTGGAATTGTAATAAGCAAGAGAAATCCCATTACCATTACTGCACTGATCTTTTTCATCTTTTGGAATTTTTAGTAATTAATATTTAGTGATATAAAATTTATTTTTCACGGTCATTTCTGAGTAACACCTTATAACCCGCTTTTACCTGCACTTTTACCAACTTCACTTTTCTGCTGAATAAAGTTTTAGCGGCCTCAATACCAGCGCCCGCAGCCTGTGCCTGCCAGGACGGATCAAGGGTTGTTAAGCCAAGCGTTTGCATAGACCGGTCGGCAGATTGTTTGGCAACATCCCTGGTTATTGCCCCAGGTATGTAAATCCCGTCAAGACCGTCCATGTCATAAACCGATAGCTCAACCGGAAACAAAGAATTGTTATACCGAATGCTATTAATCTCGACATTTAACCTTTCTCCTTTCAGAGAGGCTATGCCATAAAGAAAGTTGCCTTTTGAAATATGAATGCCGTTTATAAATATGTCATTTACCAACCGCAATTTGACGGTTGAGCCGTCCACTAAAGTCTGTGTTTCGTGGACTACTGCTTGTATAGCATTTTGCGAATCTGCTACTGCTGTTGTTCCGGTGAGCGAATAAAACCCGTTAGTTGAGCTGCCTGTAAGGTGATCTGTATCCAACAATGTAATAGCATTGTCTTCCTTTTGAGATGATACTACAAACACTTGTCCCCGGTTAGCTTCAGAAGTCTGCCTTAGCCGTTCCTGTACCCGTTCAGGGTATTGCACGTCCAGTATTTTATCCAACATGCCATTAATTTGTTTCATTTCAGGGTCTTCACCCGTGGGCTGATTCATCATGTTCATCATTTGCTCCAACCTGTCAACATCAGAAGAATTAACCGTCGTGTTGTTGCCGTTCCCGTCAACGGTAGATTGATATGTATTATAGTCATCATTCCCCGGCGAAGTCGGTATCGGTTTGTTCATCTCTCTATCCAACTCTGCCAGTTTACGATAAATCTTATCTGTATTTGGGTCATTAGATCTATGACCGCCATAAAGTGAAGTATTCAAGCCTTCTGAGCTGGCAGGAAGCTGAAAGGTGTCATCTTCCCCCGATAGATAGTCATCTGTATCAGTCATAAATACATTCTTATAGTTCGGGTCATTTTTTATCATTTCAAGAAATTTCATTGAATCCTGTTGAGCCAGATTGTAGTAGCTCATCTTGTCCATCGGTTTATCATCATTCAAAATGGCATCGGGTAAATTGATGTTGAATCCCTTTTTTGTTGCAGCCTGGGCTTCTGCCTTTTCGACTTTACCACCGCCAAGTGCCCAGAATATCATTGTCATAAAAGGCAATGCGAGTAGTGGTAATACCAGTAAGAATTTGCGCTGCCTGATTTCTTTTGAAGTTTTTGCTTGTTGTTCCATTTTAGATAATATTTAAATGTTTAAAATTTAGAAATGATTGGTTTTAATTGAATCATAAGCTTCTTGAATACGGCGATTGCAGATTTGTATATAGTCCACGTGTTTTCTGAACTGAGTGGCATTCTTATTCTTTTCTATGCCGATAAAATTTCTGTATTCAAGGATACACGCAACTAAAAAGCTGCCGCTGCCACATGCATTGTCCAGCACTATCTGTCCCGGGTTGGTATAAGTGCGTATTAAGTATCTGCCTAATGCAACTGGCTTTTGTGTAGGATGAAAAACATTCCCTTCTGCTACGGCAGAATTAATATGTATATAATCCTCGTTATACCTTAATATGTCTGTAGGGTATCTTGTTCCGCAACTTATACTGGTGGTAGATGTATGAATTCCATAATTGTTGTTAGGCTTAGGATGCCTGGTTGCAATGTATGGTTTGCCTTCACTCATCTGCGGATGATATATTGGCTGTTGCTTGTAGAAAACGCAAATGTCTTCATGTTTCCTCAAGGGTTGTTTTTTTGCATTTAGGTAATTAGTTGCTACTGACTTTATCCATACAATTTTGTATTTGAACCACTCGGGATTGCTTTCAATTAGCTGTGCTGTAAACCTACCTTGTGAAGTAAGTATAATCACTCCCTTTGGCTGAAGAATCCGCTTGTATTGTTGCCAAAGCGTTGGTAAATCAATTGGCTTATCCCACTTGTTTGCAGTAGTCGCGTATGGCAAGTCTGCTAATATCATATCAACACTTTGGTTTGATATTTCCTGCATTAATTTCAGACAATCTCCTTCCCACACTTTATTCAATAATGCACTTGTCATATAGATACTTTAGGTCGGTTTTAAAAAATGAACTTTACTTTTTGATCTTTCCTCGATAGAGCTGTTCAATTAATTGTACACTGTCCATTAGCCCCGGACGACGGAACGTTATGCTGTCATACAGAATTTTTCCGGAAGGGCTTTGAGCCAGACTGTCCATGTACAGCCTGAATTTTTTGATACGATTGTACTCAGCTTCCGACATCTCGGCAACAACAGCATGAGCTTCTCCTGTTTCGGTCGTGTGCTTTGGCTTTTTAATTCGGGTAATTGTGATTGAATTATTCCCTTTGCTTGTAATCGCATTTACTGTCACGTAAATACAATAGGTACTTGTGGATAGTACAAAAAGAATAAGCAGCACAATCCATGTTCTGTGTGAGAAATGCTCTGTACGCCGCCTCATCCAACTTGCCCAACCTCCTTGTACGCGTTTGTACCCTGCCTGTATTCCTTTGGACAGAACATTTGGCTTAGTTTGAGTACCGCGTTCTTTTCTTTTTCCAAATAGTTTCATGATCCTGATTTTTATTGCCGTCTGCTTACAGTTTTTATATCCCTGTTATCAATCGTACTCCATCGCTCGATCAGAAAACCATGTGGGTTATTGTCACTGCGGGATACATTCCTTAATCCGCCTTCCGTAACAAGGCTCCTGGTAGTTATACTGGTAGGGCGTATAATGCTCTGCGTAGCATAGCAACGGAATTTGTATGGATATTCATTGATGTTAACAGTCACGCTATCTACCGTAATGGTTTGATTAACATTACCCGAAATAAGCCCCGCATAGTAGCCGTTTTCTTTTAAGTCATCATAAGCACGTTTGGCGCTGGCATCTGCCATGTACAAGGCTTTCGTAATATTTGCAGTAATGGCTTTGTCATCAGGATCAAGCGTAAAAAACAGCTTATGAAATGTCTTTACATGATCTCTTGCCTCTACAGGTATATTATCTTTACGGTCGGACGCATAGGCTTCCAGCGCTTTGCCGTTAGCGAGAATGTATATTTTGCTTTGCATCTGCGATACAAGGCTGAAGCTGTTATATAATGCAAAACAACAGATCAACACACACCCTATAATTACTACAAGGGTAAAACCTCTGATGTGTCTAAATGCCGTATCAATATTTTTCATTTTTTTGAACATAAACCCTCCTTTAGATTATTATGAATTACCTTTTAACTTATCACCCATGTAGCCAGAGCCGCCGCTATTGCTTTCACCGAAATAGGGATTGGATGTTCCGCTGCTTGCCATGCTTTGTGACATCCGGTTTGCTGCGCTGCCCATAGCATCCATAGCCATACCTGCACCTGCTGATGCTGTGTTCACTACTGTTCTGGAAGAACTACCGAACAGGCTTGTAACCTTATGACCTAATGCGCCGCCACCGCCAGCATGAACGATATAATTTGCTACGGAAGGAACTGTGAAATACCCCACAATGCCAATGATCATGAAGACCAGATAGGCCATATCCGTTCTGCTGAAAAATGTGTCGCCGTAATCTTGTACCTGGGATATATCCAGTTCCAGCATTTTCTCTTGTATCTTTCCGATGATACTTCCAAAAATGTTGGCTACAGGCAACCACAAAAAGATGTTGATGTATCGTGCTATCCAGACCGTGAGGGTATGCTGGAATCCGTCAAAAACAGCAATGCCAAATACCAAAGGCCCAAGTATGGCTAATACAACTAACTGAAACGTTCGCAGTGTATCAATACACAAGGATGCCGCTTCAAACAGCACTCGCAGCACTTCGCTCATCCATTCCTTTACCGAATTGCGGAAATTGTAAGAGGCTTTGGACATAGCAAATTTGATGTCGTTGCCTATACCCTCGAAAAACCCTTCGTCTGACGGGTCTTCATTATCATGGGTGTATTTGTACCATTTCTCCCTGTCGCCGCTGCCACTTTCTCCAACATACATCTGCCATACATCTGTTTTTTTAATGGCTTCTTCTTTCTTTTGCAATAGCACTGCAATTGCTTTATCCGAATTATCCACCATAGCCGCAGTTGCTGTTACTGTGGGCTTCATAACGCCGTTGATCAGTCCTAATACAGACGGAAATATCATTACGCAGAAGCCTATGACGAAGGGACGAAACAGCGGATAGAAATCAATTGGCTCGGCTCTGGATAAATGCCCCCAGACCCGTGAAGCGATATGCCACATGGCAGCGAATCCTGCCAAGCCCTGACCTACGCCAATCAACTGGCCGCACAGCGGCATCATCTCATCATATAATTGCTCCAGCACACCGTGCAATCCCTTCATGTCGTCCGCTATGCTTTGAGCATGGCTTACAAAAGGCAATATCAATCCCACTACCGCCAGCCAGGCGGCCTTTCTACACTTTGCCATATTTATTTATTTAGTCTTTTAACCCATAGATTTTACGAATGGTCTGCGCGTCATTACGTTCCTTAGCTCTCTGCACAGCCAGTATTGTTGTATTGTTATTAAAATGGCGCAGAAACATTAATTTGTCCTGCATGTCTTCATAAATTCTATCAATGGCTTGTAACCTTTCATCATCACTCATACGGGTTTTGCCCGCTGTGATCACCGTGATCAATTCGTCGAGGTTGCGTAAACTCTCCTTAAATAAATTATCATAGACACGACCTAAGTAAGCCAGCTCATCAGGATTGAAGTTGTTATCCTGTCTAAACCGGTTATAAGCCTTACGGTATTCTTTTACTAGCATGATCTGATAATTGGTAATATCTGCCACCCGACGGTAATTGCGTACCGTTGGACTTACTTCCATCAAGCCGTCAAGAAAAGCCTTATGCAAACTGAAATTCCCCTCGGAAATATTCTTAATAGTATTATAGCCGCCGTTAAGAATTTCGTAGCCCTTTTTCATATCGCTCAATATTTGCTTGAACTGCGCCAGCTTTTCAATATTGAGTATTAACTGCGCTATCTCATCCGCTTGCGCAGAGGCACGAAAGGCAGGTAATACGCCCAGCAGCGATAGCGATACAATGATGATTGTCTTTTTCATTGTTATTCATTTTTAATGCCCTGCAATACACGGCTGGTTTGTACATCTGATTTATCTTTTAATCTTGAGGCAGCGAGCGATTTAGCATCATTGGAAAAACTTTGTGAGAAGATGAGCTTGTCCTGCATGTCCAGATACAGCTTATCAATCCGTTCAATCCGCTCATCATCTTTCATTTCCAATTTTCCGTCGGTGGTAATAGTTATCAGTTCATCCAGCGTTTTATCACAATCATCAAGCAGCCTGCTATAAACCCTTCCGATGTATGCCAGCTCATCCCCTGAAAAAGCATCGCTACTGTTAAGCTGCCTGTATGTGCGGTTATAGTTTTGAATAATTTTTACCTGTAAGGCGATAATTTCGGCCACCTTCACATACCGCCTGACTTCGGGGTTGATTGACTTTAAAGAATTGAAGTAATCGGTATGCAGATTAAATTCACCCCTGGTGAAACCACCGATAGTATTCAACCCTTCTTTGGCTATCTTATAGCCTTTTTGGGTATAGCCGATATATACCTGAAGCGCTGCGATTTGCTGTATCAGGTATTTCTTTTGCGTTTTTTTCTGCTGAAACCATTCTGCGAAAGTTTGCGCTTTCAGGTTACCTGCTGCTGATACGCACACCAATAATGCTAAGAGTATCTTTTTCATACATCATGTTTTAAGGAAGCCCATATAGTTTTTTCACGGTTTGCACCTCAGCTTTGGTTTTAGCACGTTGCAGACTCAATAGGGTGTTCTGCCGGTTAAATTCCATTAAGTCCGAATAGTTGGCATCTACCTGATCGGCTGCATTATTGATTAACTCCAGCCTTTTGGCGTCACTCATCTTTGCGGTAAATGATTTAATAATGAGGTTTATCTGGTCAATATTCTTCAGGCTTTCATCCAGGATACCTGAATACACGTTTTCCATGTACAAAATTTCCTCTGCTGTAAAATGACTATCCTGCCGGATCAGCGACCAGGCACGGTTATACTCATCTACAAGGCGCAATTGCCTCTTTGTTATGTCCCGGATGCGCTGGTAATAGGATATAATGGATTTGACCTTCGCCAATTCCTCATAGTATTTCCGGTATTGCTCTTTTTGTTTTTTAGTCCAGTCAGAGATTTCGTCCAGCTTCAATTTGGATAAGGTGTTTTCCAAAGTCTTCTGCGCATTTTGTAGCCAGATTGTTTTATTCTGCAAACGCTGGATTTTCAGATCAATCGCCTTGATTACTTTTTTGACAGCGGCTTTCACTACCACCCATACTACGGCGTGACTTTGCTGTGTAGGCGCTACTACCAGAAGCGTAGTAGCCAATATTGTAATGAACCATATCTTTTTCATGCTGTCTTATAGATTTTAATAAATAATTCAATCGTCGTCTTTCCATATTCCGTTAATGTTTCGAGGTATAGCAAATTTGAAACTGTGTCAAAAATGCAATACCTGTCTCCACCTATTTCAATAAGATGCCCGTTGGAATGCCAGCCGTATGTTGCTAACCAGGTTTCTTCAATTTCCGGTATGTCGCTGATGTAATCTGTACGGGTGACCTGATAGAAACTGCCACAGGGTTTTATTGCAAGCATAGTCTCAACCCCGGCAATCAATTCGTTGTGCAATGGCCGCCTTGTATATACGCCTTCCAACATAGAGAGGGTAGCGTGGTGTTGCCTGCCGAAAACCAAAAGGGTCTTCAAAGCCAGACGTAAATCGTGTATGATTGTATTCAGTTTCATCAGACAGGTTTTTAGCTTTTATTTCTTATGTCTTCCGCCATCGCTGCAATGCCTTTGCGTATGTTCCCATCAAACTTTGCAGCATATTCCATCAGTTTTACCTTTTCAGTTTGCTCGGTTGTATAAGCGAGGTATTCTTCCAAGCTTACTTCTGTACGATATACTTTACTTAGCATACCACCCAGAGAGATAAAAACTTCTTTGTATTTCTTTGTTGGATCGTTGGCCTTATTAACCGAGAGTACCAGTGCCTTTTCCTTTTCGGTCAGGCCAAGCAATTCCTGTATCTGGTCAAACTTGTTCTGGTATTTGCTCTGATCTAAGAGTATCTTACAATCCGAATTATTGATGATGGCTTGTTTGACAACGGGGGAAGAAATTATATCTTCTACTTCCTGCGTAACAACTACCGCCTCCCCGAAGAATTTTCGGACAGTCTTAAACAAGTATTTTATGTATTCCGCAAAACCATCCGTCATCAGTGCCTTCCAGGCTTCTTCTATCAATATCATTTTGCGGATGCCTTTCAGCTTGCGCATCTTGTTGATGAATAATTCCATCACGATAATCACCGTGACGGGAAAGAGGATCGGTGAGTCTTTTATCGCGTCAATTTCAAAGATTATCAGCCGTTCCTGCAACAAGTTCAGATTCTCAGTTGCGTTGAGCAGGTAGTCAAATTCGCCACCGGCATAATAGGGCCTGAGGACGTAAAGGAAGTTGCTGACGTCAAAATCCTTTTCTTTTACTTTATCAGCTTCCAGCCGAGGAACATAATCATCACGCAAAAAATCATAAAAACTATTAAAGCAGGGGAACACATCTTTGTGCTTATCCAAAAACTGGAAATATCCGGTAATGGCGTTGGATAACGCCACGTATTCGCTTCGCTTAAATTGTTCATCATCTTTTTTCCAAAGCGCAATCAATAAAGTCTTGATGCTTTCCTTTTTCTCTGTGTCCAAACTATCGCCTTCACCGATGAAAAAAGGGTTGAATTGTATGGGGTTATCTTCGCTATAGGTGAAGTAATATCCGTGTACCATATCGCACAGTCCTTTATAACTGTGTCCCACATCCACCAGCACGATGTGCGTACCCTGCTCATAATAACTGCGTACCATGTGGTTGGTGAAAAATGACTTACCGCTACCCGAAGGCCCAAGTACGAATTTGTTCCTGTTGGTGCAGATGCCCATTTTCATGGGCTCATCACTGATGTCCACATAAACAGGTTTGCCAGTGAGCCGGTCGCCCATGCGAATGCCCACGGGACTTAACGAAGAACGGTAGCCGGTTTCAAGATTGAGGAAACAGGTTGCTTGTTCCGCGAACGTGTCGAAAGTATCGTTCATGGGAAAATCTGCGGCGTTGCCTGGAATACCAGCCCAGAAAATCTGCGGAGCGCCAACGGTTTCCTGTTTGGCTACGGCATCCATCTGTGCCAATGCAGACGATACCATGTTTTTAAGGTCTTTCAGCTTTTCTTTTTCATCCGACCATACCAATACATTGAAATGTGCTTTTACAGGAAGGCGTTGCTGGCTGATTGCTTCGTTCAGAAAATCATTAGTGGCATCTCTGGCAATAAGATTTTCTCGGCTATACGCTGAAAGGGATTGCAGCCTTAGCCTTTTACTTTCCAGCTTTTGGATGGTTTTCTGCGCATCTTCAATAAATAGATATTGATTGTAGATGTGATTGCAGGGTAAAAGTTGTCCCAAAGTGGAAGCAAATCCAATGCTGAATTTTGTTTTATCGGTGCTGTATTTATCGTAATTGATACGGCTGCCGCACAAAGCAGGTAGATCCACCACATCACCCAGCGTATATAGTTGGCAATATTTATCACCGACACGCATCGCTTCATCAAAAGAAATGTCGGCGATCAGGAAGCTGTCATTACGCTCAGATAGGTAACAATACTGTTCTACCAATCCCATTTTGCGGCTGTGGCTGCGCAGTTCTTTCTCTCTTAACCTTATCAGTTTTACAAAACCGCTATCTTCCATGATCCGTTTAAACTGTCCGGCGCTATCAAGGAAATCCTGTAGCATTTGCGGTTTTAATGTTTCTTCAGGCACTATGGATTTGCGCAGGAGGCTTGAAAACATGGAACTGGCTGTTTTCCGTCCTTCCGGCTTTTTGGTGAGCATGATGTAGCAAGTATGATCGAGGAAAGGACGTTCATTAAAGAAACGTTCACTGGCCTGGGTGAGAAAGCTGGTATCTCCTTTTGAAAAATCCGGCTTATGACCGCTCTCTAAAAACCAATCCTGCTTATGAAACACACAGAATTTAGGAAGCAGTTTGATCGCCTTTATCCATGCCTGATGAAAGGCTTCATATTCCTGGTCGGAAAGGGTAAATATTTCCGGTAGTTCGGCTTTAAAAACCACCGTCATGTCACCTTGTTTGCTCAGGATGCAGTCATGCTCTACATCCATTATTGGTAAAATATCGTCCAACACTTTTTCCATCTCACTTAGTTTTATCCGTCATCACTTATAAATGCGCTTATGAGACCGCTTGCGTTATAGCTTTGGTCCCTTACGCTGCCGCTTGCCAGCCTTATGGCTTTCGCCGGTCTTTTTTAATTGCTGTTGCTGTTTTTGTTGTCTTCTGAGATTATCCTGTATGATTTCTTCGATGCCAGTTTCCTTCCAGTCCACTGTCTTTGCCTCGAAGCGAGATTTAACATTGGTTTCTTTTAAACCGTATGTTTCATCACAACCTACTTTCCTGTTGTGCCCAACTGGGTCTAATATGCTTTCATGAGGAAAAGAGATAAGGATTATATCTTTAGGAATAGCAGTGATCTTATCGTGATCCAACTCCTGACACTCATGCTTTTTAGGATTGTACGGTATCACATAGGCATCCCGTTCATCATCGAAGCAGTAATCAATTTGACTGAACACGATTCCATTGGACAGAAAATCGTCTTTAGGGCGAAGCATATCCATGCGGATATCAACAAAAAAAGTATGACCGGCAATATCTATCGTGGGTAATTGTCCCATTAGCCTCTTGCCGAGAGCCTGCTGATCTACCATCAATGTGAAATCCGTTTTACCCTGCAACTCCTGAACAGTACAGCCGTATTTCTCTGCCATACCTGTTGGGTCAAGCTGCACCAGCTCTGGTATCTTTACCGTCCTTACATCAGTATCGTCCCCGAACAGGGTGGGTATATTTTTTTCCTTCGGGCTGTAGTCAAATACATATCCGTCATCCACATCGCGCATATCAGATACCGGTATTACGTTCTCCGGATTTTCCTTTTCCATAAGTTGAAGGTTGGTAACGTCAACTATAAAATCTGTCCCTTCGATGTTATACACCGGAAATTCTCTTTTCATAATTATTTTTCTTTCTGTCCTATAAATATTTTTCTGCTCCGCGATTTGATCAACTTTGGAACCTGCTTACGGGCGAGGGCTTTCATCAAGCCATGTTCTCCATATTTATTGCTCATGCCGTAGATCTTAATAACAAGGGTTGCTCCGGCAGCCAGGATAATTCCTATACACAGATAGGTAGGTAAACCGATGATATACATCACTGCAAAGACAATGAGCAGCGCAACAACACCGCCGCCCAAATACCAGATGTACTGCGCTTTCAATCCCTTGAACTCTATGCTCTGGTTAATTCCTTTGTTGATTTGATAAACACTGTTTGCCATAACATTTTTAATAATCGTTTTATAATCTCATTCTGCTTCGCGGACGTTCTGCTACTTGTTGTGAGGCAAGTAGCACTTCCTCAGGGACGGAATGCCCATTTACTTTTTCGTTCATTTGAATAACCGGTATTTCCGCAGCTTCTTCCGGTTGGTTTTCTGTTGCTTGTTGCTGCTTCAACTGATTTTCCTGTATTTTGATGGCAATCTGCCTTTCAAGATTTGCCAGCTCATTTTTCATTTGCAGTAATTCAGCTTCCTGTGTAAAAGATTTCGTGGTAAGTTGCTCCAGTTTAGGAATAGCTGCATTCAAGTCAGACAATGTATGCTCATACTTTTCTTTCAGGCTCTCAACCCGGTCAATAGCATTGAGAAAATGTCTTGCAGCCAGCTTGGAATTATCGGTATTGGGAAGACCATTATTATACGTGTACTTAATGCCATCAGCACGTTGAGCATAAAAGCTGTTGGAATAGCGATATTCAAAAACACCGTTTTCTTCAAAGGCTTCCTGCTTCCTACGGATATACAGGTTGAAGTCGTACAATGTGCCAATCTGCGCCGTATGCTCACCTGCGGCGGCTGGTTTCCAATCCTGGTACAGCTTGATAATATGCCTGCCTGTTGTTTCACTATCTGTTGAGCTGACCTCATTCAGTTTTATCGGGTTTATCTTTATACCGTCTTTGTCTAATTGAAGACTGGCTTTATATACTTTTTCGTCTGCCGCCAATTTACTGAGCGTCTTAACTGTAGATGCCTGCTCATTTTGAAGGTTTTCCAACTGGTATTTATTGCGAGAAACTTCCCTGAAATGAGATACTTTCAGGCTTTCGATTACCGCAATCTTCTTTTCCAGTCTGGATTTTTCCAACAGTGAAGTATCGCCGGAAAGTATGGCGATATATTCAGAGAAATTCATCCCGCTTTTTTCATCAATAGCGCCTTCGTCAATCGTGCGTACATTCAGCTCACAGTTTTTCATTTGCGAAATGAACGTCTGCTTATTTTTCAGAAGGTTGAATTTGTAATTATCAAGTGACTGCTCTACAGCATATACATAATTTCGTACTTCATTTTCATAATGTTCTTTCGCGATAAGGTTACCCTGTCGTGCGCCACGTCCGTTACGTTGCTCCAGTTCAGAAGGTTTCCAGGGTATATCAAGGTGGTGCATAGCTACTACACGCTCCTGCACATTCAAGCCGGTTCCGGCTTTTTCAGTACTTCCTAATAAAATGCGTATCTCTCCTCTGTTCATTTTACGAAACAGTTCAGGCTTTTTAGTATCTGTCCAGTCGTGTATGAAAGTAATCTCCTGTTCAGGAATGGAAAAATAACGGATCAGCTTTTCTTTAAGCGCATCGTAGATATTGAACTCATTTGGTTTGGGTGTGCCAATATCTGAGAACACGATCTGCGTACCCTTATGCTGCATACTTTTTTTATAGATTTCGGCAATCTTTCGGGCACTGACGTTTACCTTGTTATCCGGGTGATCGCTATATTTCCATTCGTTGATGAGCCGCATGTCCGCAGCCATCTTCTTTGCATAATTGGTAGCAATCAACATACGTCCTTTGTCTTCTTCAGGCGTTAATTTGCCACGCCCAATCAGTTCACCGTTGCCGGTCTTGGCGAACTGCATCAGGTTTTTGATGAACTCAATTTGTTCAGGCGTTGGTTTTATGTTTACCAGCGTTTCATTCAAATCTGGCTTATCAAGGTTAATATGTTTTGCCGTCTTGTAATCGGTAATTTCATTATAAAACAAAGCCAGTTCCGGTACTTTAATGAAATGACGGAAGCGCTCTTTGGCAATGATTTCATTGGTTACTGAAAACTCAAAATCTGTTGTCTTGCGTGCGAATACCGATGCCCAGCCATCAAAATTCTCAATATGCTGACGCTCCATTTCTTTGGGGCGCAGGTATTTGAACAGTAAATACATTTCGGTGAGGCTGTTGGATATGGGCGTACCTGAAAGGAAGGTTACGCACAGGTCGCTATTGAAGCGGCTCTGTAATTCCCGAACGGCAAATAACATGTTGAGCGCCTTCTGGCTGCCTTCCATATTGCCCAGGCCAGCGACCCTGTTATGACGGGTGGTAAATGTGAGGTTTTTATACTTATGGGATTCGTCCACAAAGAGGTGGTCAATGCCCATCTCTCTGAAATTAATACCTACATCTTTCTTTTCCTCTATGTCCTTGAGTACTGCTTTTAGCTTGCCTTCCAGGTTGTTTTTGCGTATCTCCAGGCCTTTGAGCATTTTCTTAGAGATTTCGCCGCCAAGTTCTTTAACGGTTTCCAGGTCGCGTTCTACATTGTCCAGTTCTGTCTGGAAGATCTCTTTTTGTATTTCGGGCGACTGTGGTATCTTACCGAACTGGTCATGGGTAAGTATAATGCAATCCCAATTATTATTTTTTATCTCGTGAAAGAGCCGCAACCGCTGCGTTGGTGTAAAGTCCTTTTGACCCGGAAACAGAATGCGGGCTTTGGGATAGGCTTTTTTATAAGTTTCAGCAATCTGGTTAACATTAGCTTTCAGTGCAGCAATCATGGGCTTATGCACAATACCCAATCTTTTCATTTCCTGAGCGGAAACGATCATGGTAAGCGTTTTACCTAATCCTACTTCATGGTCAATCAAAGCGCCACGGTTCTGTATAATGCGCCATGCCGCGTTTTTCTGGCTACTATACAAATCTTCAATACCCAGAGCTTTCCTGTCCAACCCCGGAAAATTCAGGTGACTGCCATCAAACTCCCGTAACACATAACAGTTGAAGGTATCATTATACAAATCCTCTAAGTCCTTTTTTTCTGTATCAGGCAATTCGTTCAACCAGGTAATAAAACCACTCCTTATTTGCTCAATTTTTTGATGAGCCAGTTGTATGGCTTCGTTGTCTGGTAGTC
Source organism: Chitinophagaceae bacterium (assembly GCA_036278455.1). GTDB lineage: Bacteria > Bacteroidota > Bacteroidia > Chitinophagales > Chitinophagaceae > FW021-bin31. The sequence goes on from DASULB010000255.1 coordinate 19,970, forward strand.
TGATGGTTCTATCGTTTGGCCCTTTTACCTCGTAGGTAAAGAAAGGGGTAGTGTTCTCCAGCGCATGTTCCATTAATGTGTATCCATAGGTTGTGCGCCCGCTTTTTGGCATAACGGCAAATTCTCTGACTACTTTGATATTCATTCCCGTGCTTACCTTGAAGGCATCCAGTGACGGGAAGTAGTTGATGGTAGCGTCCTGTTCAAACAGGGAAGTCGCAAAACGCTCATAGTAAGAAACCGGTATCCAACGTTCGCCCAAATTGAAATCCAGTAATTCAAAAGGAATGCGCTCTGGCTGCACCTTCGCTATGGCTTCGGCGTTCCGCATATATTGCAGGTTGTCAGGGAATTGGGCATACAGGCGCTCTGCCTGCCTTAACTTCTCCACCACGTTGCCGCTCAAATACTGATCTGCTGTTTCCCACTCATTACTGGCAGGATTCAGGTACACATGATTGCCCAGGCGACTTATAACCTCGCTTTCTTCCAATCCCATCGCGGCACTGATAAAGCCCACATCTACCTTTCCGGTATCGTTCAGGCTATGGGCAAGGGCTTCAATAGGATCATCGGTAACAAATCTTTCTTTTACCTGATGGATAGAACGGGTAAGTATATCCGCTTTGACAAATCGTTCGCCGTCCCTGCGTTCCAGCGAGGATAAGACAATAACCCCGAATGCAGTATCTTCCAGAATATGCCTGCGGTTATCAGAGCGGTTCAATAAACCATATTCAGCAATAAACTTTTCATAAGTGCTATTGAGATTGTCCCGGTCGGTATCGCTGATTATTTCTCCTGATATTTCCTTACCCGATAATTCAAGATAAGCATCGCGTAATGCTGTATAATTTTCATAGAAATGAACATTTCCCTGAAGAACGAGAGGCTGGAACATTGCCTGTTTGTATTCAGGATCGGGTCTGCCGATTGTTCCAACGCTGCCCATGTGTACCACCAACGTGCCTTCCTGGTAGTATGGCTTCAGTCCGATAAATGGAAGTGAAGCCTTTTGTTCAAACCGGAAGAAGCCTTCCAGTGTCTGATCACCCTCATATCTGAAACTATGGTCAAACTGTTTAAGGTAATTGGTTATGCCCGTCAGCTCGTGTCCCAATAAACGGGCATCCATCCAATTTGCAGACAGATGATCTACTTCTTTAACGTTAGAATAAAGCTTGTATAAAAAGCGGTTGCTTTTGTGCTGCTTTGCCGTCAGCAATACCACATTTTCATGGCTCGGTTTGTCAGTCGTGCGTATCGTACCGACAATACGCGCTGTTGTTTTCTGAACGACGGTTTCATCAAGCGGGTTGATATAAGCCATTGCACGGTTGATCTGTTCTGCCGGGGTTGTATCAAATAATCCTAATTGTACCGGTGCGGTTTCCGCTTTGTTTTCCGGCATCGGCAGGTATGTCAGCCTTTTCCTTTCATTTTCTTCATCCGGCAACGTGAGCGTTTGCGCCTTCCGAAACAGTTCGGCATTAAAGCGATTTTGAAACTGGTGGGCAAGACTTTCAAACAGCCTATCGCTGATTTGATTAATATCGCCATCCTGCCATATCATTTCTGTTGCCCTGCCATACTGATTTGTGCCAGGCTTCTGCACATTACCTATGACCAAATCATGATCATGTGTGGCGATAAAATAGTTATAAGGGAAACGACCAAATTCATTTTCTCTTTCCCGTACCTCATTTAGCCAGTCTTCTTCCCAACTTATCTTTTCTTTTGCTGTATTTTTTTGAACTATCAAAAGATGGCTTGGTGCTTGAGTGTTTCCCGTATCTTTCATCAGGTTGTCCGGCATTACTGCCAGGCTCACGAAATCCGCCCGCTCAAATAAGTACCCCCGTGCTGCATGATTAGAAGGGTTGTTTAAGAAAGCATCTGTTGTAATGAATGCCATCAGACCGCCTTCTGCCAGCTTATCCAAACCTTTTGCAAAAAAGTAGTTGTGTATTTTACCCGATATTTCTTTGTCGGGAAAGTCTTCATCATATACTGAGAAATTTCCGAAGGGAATATTGCTTATTATGAGGTCATAGCTGTCATTATCTTTAGCCGGTGTTTCTTCAAATCCCACGATATGGGTAGTTGTTTTAACGGAAAGGGTACTGTTAATAGCAGAAAGCACCAATCCGGTGAGCCTGTCCTTTTCCACCGCCGTAACCTGACCCAAATCAGGAAACGCAGTAACTGCTTCGCTTATGAATACGCCGGAACCGGCTGAAGGCTCATACAATCTCTTAGGCTGAATGCCTTGTTCTTTCAGTACATTATACAGTGTTTGAGGTACGACTTCCGGCGTATAAAAGGCTGTAAGTACGCTATTGCGTAAAGAAGCAATGATTTCCTTATAGGCTGTATCGTCATAGTTTTCTTTGAGGAGATCATGTAATTGTATTATTTCACCATGATGCTTTAGATCTTCCTTAGTCGCACCATTGGCCTGCCATTCCTCTATTGTGCCGTAAGGATATAAAACGGCCTTGATGCCGCCGAAGCCCGCGTACTTTTTCAGGCTGGCGACATCATCCGCTGTAAGCGGAAGGCCGTTTTGATAGTCCAACGCTACTTGGATAGCCGCAAGATTATCATGCAACTTTTGGGAAACATTATAAGCCATAACCACGCTTTTTCTTTCTTCACTTTTCTTTTTGGCTTAGGCGAGGTAATCATGCACCTGCCCGATGATGGCATATCTCAAATGCCTGTTTGCTTCATTTTCACTATTAAAATCAAAATCACTGAAGATGCCTTTACAGGCTTCAATGAGGTTCACCACTTCGTAAGTGAGGGTTCCGCTTTCCTTCATCCGCTCGTAATCCGCATTAAATTCTTCTTCTATTACTGAGCGTATATACTGGTAGCGGGAAGGCTTTAATTCTTCTGTCATGGCGTTAAGGCAGAGTTCCTCGATGATATAAGGCGGCTTTCCTTCATCAATAAGCTGTGCTGCCATAGGCATAACCGCGTTTACTTTTTCTTCCAGATAGCGGGTAACTGAATGGGCTTCCTGCAAGCTGAACATGAGGTCAGGATTGTTGTGGACGATATACGCCCACAACTTTTCCGTTAACATACTTTGCATACATCCTGATTTTTAAACACCAAAGAAGGATTGAATAACAGTCGCTACCACTACCAGAAAAATGCAACTGCCAAACCAGGCAGCGGCAACTTTCCCCGTGTCCTGATCGCCTGCGTTCCATTTCTGATACACCTTCACGGCGCCAATCAACCCAAGCAATGCGCCGACTGCATACATGAGGTTTGTACCTGCGGA
>DASULB010000256.1:0-6605 GCA_036278455.1 Chitinophagaceae bacterium
GAGATACTGTCATTACTTCTCACTGGAGGGCATAGCGTGATCGCCGGTCGGCTGGCAGGAGCGTTTCGTAATAATAACCAGGGCCGTATTGCGGAAGAGATTTTAAGAACCATGAAAAAGGCTGGTTATGACCTAAGGGAAAGTGATCCGTTTAAGGATGAACTTTTAATTTCTCTTGCCGGGCATATTCATTCTCCATACGGTGCCCGTATTCGGCTTATGTGGCAGGCAATGCGGGAAAAAGTGCTTAGCGGTTTCCCCGTTGCACCGGGTTTACCTGATGATAAAAAAATATATTTGAAAAGAATGGAGGACATCTATGTGACGGATGCTTACCATTCCTTATCAATAGAAAAGTATATGGTTACGCCACGGTTGATCGAACGGGTAAGGTCTGGTGTCTGGAATCCCGTAACAAGTGATGAAGACGGGAAACAACGTAATGCAATGGCTGCTAAAGGTTATTGGGATGCGTTCCAGGCGGTCGAACGGAGCATCAGTCAAATCCTGGATGGCAAGAATTCAGGTCGGGTACTGGATGAAGAACATGGACAATGGTATAGGGAACTATTTGGCCCCAGTGTAATTTCGGGGCTGCTTAAGCCCTCAGATCTTGCCGGCTACCGGAATCACCAGGTTTATATTGGAAATTCAATGCATACTCCCTTAAATAAGGGAAGCTATAAGGGATGCCATGCCTGTGTTGTTTGAATTACTGATGAAGGTGAAGCGGCAGTGAGGGCAGTATTAGGTCATTTTATCTTTGTTTACATACATCCATATATGGATGAGAATGGGCGCATGGGCCGTTTTCTGATGAATGCCATGCTGGCGTCAGGTGGTTATCCCTGGACTGTCATCCCTGTAGAAGAAAGAGCGACCTATATGCAGGCCCTTGAGCAGGCAAGTGTATATCAGAACATAGAACCGTTTGTACATTTTCTGGGAAATCTTGTTAACGAAGGACTGAAGGGAACACCAGTAGCAAACATAAAGGACATAAGACAGTAAAGGTTCACCTTGCATCATTGGTTTTAAGATGCCTGGATGCTTCCTCATGGATTTCGTTTGTCGGCCTTTTCATGTTTCGTGGGGCATATTTAATGCGGATTCAATGGAGTTTAAATAAAATAAAGATCCATAGGCGGATACTTAAGGGCATCGGGGAATCTAATGGAATTGATGGTATTGAATATAAGCATTAATTTTGAAAGATTAAAAATGAAGAGCGATAGACGGAAGCCATTTTCACAACCGAAGTGTTTGGAACCAGGGGTTTTCAGGTATAGGAAACGGGTACATAGGTATTTACTTAGCATGTATGGTGTTAACGATCGATTCTTAGTTTTTCTGTGATGGCTTAATCATTTCATATCAACAAGTATTCAGCAAGGTTACATAAATCATCGCATCATGAGAATTACAAACAGCAAAATCTTAGTTACAGGAGGAGCAACCGGTATTGGTTTTGGGCTGGCGGAAAGGTTTATTAAAGATGGGAACACGGTTATTATCTGCGGAAGACGTGAAAAAATGCTGGAAGAAGCCGCTGCGAAACTACCTTCGCTTATCACCAGGGTTTGTGACTTGTCAGTAGCAACAGAACGGGAAAACCTCTTTAACTGGATATCAGAACATCATCCGGATTTAAATATTTTGGTCAATAACGCGGGGATCCAACAACGGATGTCCATAGCAGACGATAATTTTTATCAAAAGGCGAAAGAAGAAATGGTCATCAATGTAGAAGCGCCTGTTCACCTGATTTATCTTTTTCAGGGTTTACCCTCCCTGAAGATGATCATGAATGTTACTTCCGGATTAGCATTTGTACCGCTTGTCGAAACCCCGGTTTATTCCGCTACCAAGGCCTTTTTTCATTCGTTTACGCTTTCGCTCAGGCATTTACTGGCACCAAAGGGCATTGAAGTCATAGAGATAGTCCCGCCGGCCCTTAATACCGATCTTGGTGGCAAAGGGATCCACCATTATGCTCCCCCGGTAAGTGAGTTTATCGAAGCCATTTTCAAGCAGTTGGAAGCAGGAAAAAACCAGCTTTCCTACGGGTTTAGTCAAAATGTGGCCAAAGCGGGAGCCGAGGATTTACAGCAATCCTTTGATAAAATGAATAAAATGCGGTCATAAGTTACGTAAACCAAATGTGGTTTCAGCAGGAATGTGCTGACGGCAGAAAATTGCCAACGGGAAGCATCCACCATGGATGGAAAAACAATCTTTTGTGGTTAGCAGTCAGGACGGTTTAGGTGCTTGCTGTGTGACATCGTCTCAAAAATTGTCCCTGCAGCATTTTCCATTTAGGCTCCGTAACATCGGTCCGATCCAACGCAAGTTCCTGTCCACCTATCTGTGCCATCGAAAAAGCAGTGCCGTTACCAAACCGGGATGCATGGAAGGGCAGGTTCGTTTTGTTGTAAAAGAAAGGTAAATACCCATTTCTCCTTCTGCCACCAAGACATGACCGTTCTAACTTTTTACAGGGACTGATAGCTTCATCCAAAAAACGGCAGGAAACTGCCCGTTTTGCCGGGAGAAGTATATTACAGAATGTTTTTATAAAGGCTATTATTGCAGTACGGGAGCCCTTGATGACGCTGTTAGGAGAAAGTTGCTTTACTTTGCCCCGCAGATCGGGAAACAACTGATGATTGAATGCTGGTCGCCGGGATAGAATTATCCGGAGCAACATCTTTGATCCGCCAACCAGAATAACATGCCAAATATGCCTGTTGATATCACTTCTGAGCTCCGCTTTCGTACCGCCCGCAGTGGCGGTAAAGGGGGACAGAATGTCAATAAGGTAGAAACCATGGTCGAAGGCCTTTTTGATATAAGTGCTTCCTCGTTACTACATCAAAAACAAAAGGAGCTAATTTCGGAAAAACTCAAAACCAGGATCAATAAAGAAGGCATATTGCATGTCCGCTCACAGGCAGCCCGTTCCCAGTTGGAAAATAAGCAAAGGGTTATCCAAAAGATGAACGCGCTCTTCAATAAGGCGCTGACACCGGAAAAACCACGTAAGCCGACCAAACCATCGAAGGCTTCCAGGGAAAAGAGGCTACAGCAGAAAAAGATCGTCGCCGAAAGAAAAGAAGGCCGGAGAAAAGACTGGCAGTAATAGGGATTTCCTAAAATACAAGCCGGAACGCTGTTCCTTTCCCCTCCACAGTATGTACCTGAATCGTTCCCTTATGCAGCATCATGATCTGTTTACAAAGGCTCAGGCCGATGCCGTTTCCATTTTTACGAGTGCTGAAAAAGGGAATAAAGATTTTGTCAAGCAATGCCGCGGGTATGCCTTTCCCATTATCCGTTACGCTGATCATGGGTCTGTTGTGATCATAACCTGCTGACAAGGTGACGCAGGAGGAGGACTGTCCCTTTACGGCCTCCATGGCGTTTACCACCAGGTTGATCATGACCTGTTCGAGCAGGTTCTGGTCGGCATCGACCATCATGGAGGTATCGTGAAGTACGATTTCCATTTCGATGTTCTTTTGTTGCAGGGTTGGATGCATCAACTGATAGATATTTTCAAATAACTCGGGTACCAGGATCCTGGTCAACCGGAGGTTGGTGATCTTACTGAGGTTACGGTATGTTTCTGCGAATTTTGTCAACCCTTCACTTCTTCGTTTTATGGTGTCCATGCCCAGTTCCAGATCATCCAGCACGCCCTCTTTATATACTTCGGGGATGCGCTCGTTTGCCTGGTGTACCCTGTTTTTCAGGGTATCTGCAAGCGAAGCGATCGGCGCTACGGAATTCATGATCTCATGGGTCATGACGCTCAGGAGCTTCTGCCAGGCAAGGGATTCGGTCTCATCCAGGGCTTCATTTACATTCTGGAAGGCGAATAGCTTGTACACTTTTCCCTCCGTTTGAAAAGCGGTTGTTGTAAGCAGGATTTTTATGGAGCGGTCCTCCTTCTGAAGGGTGATTACTTTGCTCTCCCCGCTTTTCAATTCCAGCAGCTTGAGATAGAGGTCGTTATCCCGTTTATTGAGTAAATGAAGGTTCCTCAGATAAGGAATGTCCAGCAATTTCCTGAAAGATTCGTTCATCCATAGCACGTCTCCCGATTGTACTTCAAAGGAAAGGATCCCGGTCCCCACCAGTTCAAGTATCTTCTGTAAATACTGGTACTGTGTCTCCTTTTCCCGGCTGATGGTTTTAAAGGCGTCATTGATCTCATTAAATCCCATGCGTAGAAACCGTAATTCGGCGGGTGCGTTTTTCCACGCGAAATGCCGGGTGAAGTCGCGGTAATGGACAGATTGAACAAACTGCTGCATCTCCTGTCGCAATCTTTTGTGATACCGGAAAAAGTACAGCAACTCCAAAACCAGCAACGGAAGGGTATAAACCGCATACAACCACTGTTGATTGGCCACCAGGTATGCCGCTGCTGCTAGTGTAGCAAGCAGGACGACGATTCTGAGCAAAATGCTCCAACCAAAACGTTTAAATATCATATTTGCTTATTCGGCGGTATAGCGCGGCCCGGGTCAATCCGAGTTCTTTGGCGGCGCGGGTGATATTGCCCCCATTTTTCTCAATCACTTTCAAAATGGCGTTCCTTTCGATCACACCCAGGTTGGTTTCCTCCGATTCCTCTTCCTGCTGCCGGGATGATTCGATAGGGGAAAAAATAATGTCATTGGATTCCAGCTCGTTTCCCTCCGCCATAATGACCGCACGCTCAATGATGTACTGCAACTCCCGTACGTTGCCGGGGAAATGATATTGTTCTAATTTTTTCACCGCCGAGGCGCCGAAGCGGATAGGGGGCTTTAGGTATTTATCAGCATATATCCCGGCGAAATACCGGGCAAGCAACATCACGTCGCTACCACGCTCACGAAGTGGCGGCACCATGATCTCTATTGTATTGATCCTGTATATCAGGTCTTTACGAAAATGTTGTTCATCTGAAAGCGCGGTAATGGGTAGGTTGGTGGCGCAGATCAACCGGATATTAATGAAGACCGGTTCGTGAGAACCAAGCCGTGTGACCTGCCTGTTTTGCAACGCGGTTAACAACTTGGCCTGCTGATACAGTGAAATGTTGCCGATCTCATCTAAAAAAAGGGTGCCGCCTTCCGCTACCTCAAATCTTCCCACCCGGTCTTCGGTAGCATCGGTGAATGCACCTTTTTTATGGCCGAATAGTTCGCTTTCGAACAATCCTGCTGTCAGTGCACCGACATCCACCTTTACAAAGGAGTGGTCCGCACGAAAGGAGTTGTCATGAATGGCCCTGGCGATCAGGTCTTTGCCTGTCCCGTTTTCGCCCAGTATAAGGATGTTTGCATCCGTAGGGGCAATCTTGCGGATCTTATGGAAAATGTCGGCCATGACCTGGGAGGATCCTAACAGTTCGTGACCAATGAGCTCCTTTCCGGCCTTCTTCCCATGCGATGGATTATCCTTTAACACATCTTTGAATGTGGTGATTAGTTTTTCATTATGCCAGGGTTTTACGATAAAATCACTGGCTCCTTCTTTCAGGGAACGAACGGCCAGGTCAATATCTCCATAAGCCGTGATCATGATGACTGCGATCTCCGGCCGGATGGTTTTAATTTTTTTTAACCAGAATAAGCCTTCATTACCGGTATTGGTAGTGCTGTTAAAATTCATGTCCAACAACACGATATCGAATTGTTTTTCCGATAACAGCCAGGAGATGTTTTCAGGATTTTTCTCCGTAACGACTTCCCCCGCTTCCGTTTTCAGCAACATGCTTACCGCGGTAAGCACATCCTTATCGTCGTCAATCACGAGTATATTGGCACGTTTTAATTGCATGGAAAGATTATCTCATTTTCTGGTTGTTCATAAACATGGCGTTATTATATAGGCTGATTCTTATTCTTTATCCTTGACACCGTTTGTAACGCTTGCAAGATGCTGTATATTAAGAGGTTTAAAATGATTTATTCCTTGTTGCTAATGCAAGTATAAGATAATTTTAGTGTCCTTTACCATAAATGACAAATTAAAAAAGGCCGAGCCAATGAATGTATCATATCCGGACAATGGTGTATCATAAACGAACACTATCGAACATTTTTGATGGAATAAATGATCTGTTATTGACGGTCTATCTGTTGGAGGCATTAACAACGCATTACCTGTATGATTGTAACCAACGTAAAATTTTTGCTTTTTGTATGAAATGATGAAGTATCATTTGATAACCAATATTTTGCATGAAGTATCATTTAAAACCGTTTTATGGCATAGGCCAAATGCCACCCGATCACAAAGGGAACTTAAAGCCCGACTCTTCCATCATTGTGAGTCAATACCGGTTAAACATTTTTTCTTATTTGGAGAAGGTCCCTTTAGAAAGATCGATGTCAGAAACGATTGTACTTCATCTGTATTTACGGTAGGATCTGACATTATTTCAGAAAGCCGGTGTGCCCGGAGGCTTGCCCGGCAATATTGCGCAGACCGGAACTTCGGGTAGCATTTCTCCGGCCGCCCGCCGTATTCTAAACGGTACATGCAATGGAGGACGGAGGAGCGTAAGCAGTAGCCCTACGCCTCCCGGCCAGTTTATCGATTAACTACAT
>DASULB010000257.1:0-18936 GCA_036278455.1 Chitinophagaceae bacterium
TCACTAACTGAAGCCCGGTACCTGGATGCCACCAAGCCCGGCACCAAAAACTACCTCGGCAAAGGGGTGAAGGTAGTATCGGGAGCTATTACTTATGATGCCAACTATCACGTTGTAAGCGATACCCGGGAATTTGCACCCAACGATGTTTATACGACGTATAAATCATACATCACAGCGCTTCATAAAGGAACCGCGTGGGGCGGAAGACCTTCGCCGGTCGATCTGTACAGTACCACGTTTTTTAAATTAAGGGAAGTCGCGCTCACCTACCGCCTGCCGGATGAACTGGCACAAAAAATCAAGTCAAAAGGAATCTCCGTTTCCCTGATCGGTCAAAACCTGTTTTACTGGGCAAAGCAATTTAAGTACTCGGATATAGACGGTGGGACTGAAAATTTCGCAGACCCTTCCCTACGCTATATAGGTTTTAACATTAAGCTTGATTTCTAACCCCCTTTATCAAATCTCTTTAAAATAAAAGATATGTTTTATATAATTAAAAAAACGGGGTTATTCTGGCTGGCCGGCCTGCTGGTTTTAGGATCCTGTAGTAAGTTTGATGAAATAAATACGAATCCCAACGCCACAGAAAAGGTAAATGCCTCCCTGCTTGCTACCAATATTATCCTTCAGAATTTAAAGTTCCAGGGACGTGATGCCAAAGCCTACCTGTCAGATAACGGACTAGCAAAATACATTGCCTATGGTAATGAGACCATCCTGTCCACACAGTATAATTATCTGGGAGCAACGGATTTTGGCCCTATGACGATGATCCCCAATATTAACAGCATGCTGAGTTACGCAGTCGGCAGCCAGATGGAAAATTCCTATAAAGGGTTGGCAGCGTTTTCAAAAGCTTATATGTTTTATCGCCTGACCATGCAGGTAGGAGATATTCCATATAGCGCCACTGGAGAAGGAGCTAAAGGCGAAACAAGGCCGAAGTACGATGCGCAGGAAGATGTTTTAAAAGGAATTTTGGATGAGTTGAAACAAGCAGATGACGATTTTGCCAAAGGAGTTAAGTTTGATGGAGACCCGTCTCCTTATGACGGGGACCCGGACAAATGGAGAAGGGCTACCAATGCGTTTGCCTTAAAAGTATTAATGTCATTAAGCCACAAAGCAGATGATGCTGCCCTCAATGTTAAAGGCCGGTTTGCCGATATCGTAAGCGGTGGAGCGCTGATGGATGAAAACACGGGCTTTCTGGGACTGGAGTACTCATCTACTAACCCGCATCCTTTATCCGGAACGAATGACTTGTTTACCAGCCGAACGATTATCAGCAGCCTGGTCATTAAATATTTAAAAGCATTGAATGACCGCAGGTTATTTTATTTCGCCGATCCATCTGAATATAAAATTAACGGAGGATTGGCAGCATCAGATACAGCAGCTTATGTGGGCGCCCGTGTCACCGACAACTATGATGATATTACCGCTAACCTCCTTGGCGATAAATACTCACTGATCAACTCCCGTTACCTTAAAGTACAGGCGGGGGACCCGCGTATCCTTGTTTCCTATGCCCAGCAGCAACTGATCCTGGCCGAAGCGCGGATTCTCGGATGGATCACCACCGGAACCGCTAAAGATTATTACGAATCCGGTGTCAAAGCTGCTCTGGAAACCTATATGGCGGTAGATGCCTCCTTCACCCATGGGAACACCATTACACAAGCCTATATTGACAACTATTTTACCGGTGAAGCGGCCTTTAAATCCGACCCTGATAGTCAGTTAAAACAAATATGGATACAACGTTATCTGCTCAATTTTATGCAGGATCCCATTACGGCTTTTTTCCTGCAGCGCAGAACCGGCTATCCTGTCTTTCCAGTTAACCCAGCCACCTCATTAAATGTAAATGATAAAGGCGCCATACCTGTGCGTTGGTTATATCCGGGTTCTGAACTGAATTATAATAAACAGAACCTGATAGACGCATTGAATCGCCAATATGACGGAGTGGATGACATCAATAAAAAAATGTGGCTCGTAAAGCCTTGATTTGCCGCCTCACAATTGACCTCAGGATACCAAAAGTAAACGGAATAGGGCGGATTCATGGTACCCGTGCATGGGCTGCTAAGGTGATCGTTTCGATGCGGCTTTGTCAAAAGATCTGAAACGTCTGTCCAATGGAATATCTCCAGGTTATTCCAAGGTTTTTGCTCGGACAAATTTATTCACGGTGGAAAAGAGTCCGGATATTGCTATGGCGCACCAACTGAATTTCCCGTCAGGATTCGAAAGATCCCTTGCGGAATTCATTGTCATCGCCAAGCAGGCATCTCTACCATATCCTTCATGATTGAATATTATCAATGATCAAAGCCATCACCATCAAAAATCCCCGGGCAGATGCTCCGGGGATAAAACTGGTTAGTATGGTCACCATGACCAAATAAATCAGGCCACTACCGGCTGCGCCTGTGGTGCCCATTTCTTGGCGTCTTCCATGAATTTCGCCAAACCGATATCCGTCAGCGGGTGATGCAACAACCCAAGGATTGATGAGAGGGGTGCCGTCACAACGTGAGCACCGGATTGCGCACATTTGACTATATGCAGACTGCTGCGGATGGAGGCAGCCAGAATTTCCGTTTTAAAACCCTGGATCGCATAAATATGTGCTATTTCCGCAATCAGTTCGATCCCATCCCAATTCCCGTCGTCAATACGGCCTATGAAGGGTGAAACATAGGATGCGCCCGCTTTCGCCGCCAAAATAGCCTGGCCGGCCGAGAATACAAGCGTGCAGTTGGTCCGGATGCGTTGATCTGTCAGCCATTTGATCGCTTTTACACCGTCTTTGATCATGGGTATCTTTACCACGATATTCGGGTGAATGGCCGCCAGTTTTTTCCCTTCTTCAATCATTCCTTCGAAATCGGTGGAGATTACCTCTGCACTGATATCACCGCCTTTCACCATTTCACAGATATCTTTATAATGTTTGATGACGGCCTCCTCGCCTTTGATGCCTTCCTTGGCCATCAGAGAAGGGTTCGTCGTCACGCCATCAAGAATTCCCAGATCATTGGCTTCGTGGATTTGTGCCAGGTTAGCGGTGTCAATGAAAAATTTCATAGTCGTAGATGATTGATTTTTGGTAAGATAATGAGTAAGCTGAAATGATTTAAATTTTCCGCCGCAAAGGTAAAAAAAGGAGTTTCAATTTTATAACTGTTTGAACAGAACTTTTGGGCGATCTGCGCACATGAGGTGTCAAAATACACTATAAAAAAATGGCAGATTACTTACATCACACCGCTCAACCACCTACCCTTGCTACATTCCTGTCCTGGGGGATTCAGTAGGAGCTGGTTGTGTAAGACCTGCCGTGTGCAAAGGTAGGCAAAAGACCGGTAGCCACAAAACGCTTTTAAAAACCATGCGGCAGATGATTGCTCCAGGCACCCTGAAAAACGCCTGGCCGGATCCTCACAGCATTATCGTTTTCCTTCACGCCTGGATTTCTTCCAATCCTTAAGCACTTGCTGCTCCGTGGGGAGCGTGGTAGGGTCGGCAGTGATCTTGACAGGGACAGATACTTCAATTCTCATGTCCGGGTCATATTTTAACCAGGCCTCCACATGGACCCGGTGAACGGCTGTGTCACCCTTTTTAACCGTAAGCACATTTCCCTGCAGCGTTCCTCCACCGGATTTGCTGAAGGCCAACATGACGGTATCCAGCGGATAAACACGGCCACTACTAAAAGTGCCCTCGACATTAAGATAAAATGGATTGTCCCTTTTCAAACTGTCAGTATACAAGTTGAAACGTATATGTTCCACGTAAGGCAGGACAAGATGACAGGTCAGGGTGTCATTCCCCTTTATTTTGATATAAAAAGTCACACTGTGGCTATTTTTCCACACTTTTTGTCGGTCAAAGGTTAATTGTCCATTCTGTAAAACACCCTGGGGACTGGAAATATGCAGGCGGGTCCATGGAATCCGGCCATGAAGAAAACCCCTGGTAGAAGCCGCTGATCCGTCAGCGGACACAAAAGTAAATCCTACCGGCACTGTGTTGAAGAGTTCGACTACCGAAGTAGAATCGTAGAAAGCATTGACACTCATGGCTTTCCCGTCCTGTGCAAACGCAGAAAAGGACGCTGGCAAGGCTGCACCTGCCAATAAGAGGCTATATATTAGGCGGAACGAAGATCTGATCATGCCTTTACAAAGAAAATAAGCCCGGCTCCTGGACATAAAACCATCTCAATGCGTCCGGTATTTTCCCAGCTTATCCACCTGTTTTGTTAATATTTTGCTATTTGAGCCTTTAACATCTTGCGGGCAAAATGAATGCGGCTTTTGATGGTACCGAGTGGCTCCCGCAGGATATCTGCGATCTCATAATATTTATACCCCTCAAAATACATCATGAAAGGGCGTCTGAATATGTCGGGTAATTTATCAATAGAACGGTAAATCTCCTTCAAACCCAGATTGGCTTCGGCCCGGTTCGCTACAGCGGCCTGGTTATAATCCAATAAATAGTCATTGGAGGTATGATCGAAGATGGTGTTCTGCTTAACTTTACGCCGGTAATTATTAATGAATATGTTACGCATGATGGTATAAAGCCATGCTTTGATGTTGGTGCCAACATTGTATTTTTCCTGGTTGGCAAGCGCGCGGTACATTGTTTCCTGAAACAAATCCTTGGCCGCTTCATTATCACGGGTCAGCGTAATGGCAAAAGGCCGTAAAAAATCGGCATTGGTGACCAGCAGTTTGTTGAATTCTATTGTAGACATGCTGTTTATATTTTATTTACACAAAATTAAACAAATAAACACTGCAAAAACAAGTCCGATTGTTTAATTTTCTGTTAAAACATGTCCAACAATTGTCATTTATTTTTAAATCTCGTTCAGAAAGGAGACGGCGTCTGAAAAGGAACGCTTACAAGCAATGTGGTTGGGGAGCTCCGTACCATTGAGCTGGTGTGTCATCGGCCCTGAAATGATGACAGGCAGGGGATTAAAGACTTCGTGCACCTCTTTGAGGAAATTTCCGAAATGAAAATTATTAATTACGGAGGTCAGATGCACATAAATGTAATCCACCTTTTTCCGTTTGCAGATGGCCGCTGCAGCCTCCAAAGGTACATTGGCGCCCAGGTATAAGGTTCGAATGCCTTTGGACTTCAACAGATAATAAACATAGAGCAGCCCCAACTCATGGAATTCGCCCTCAGGAAGAAATAACAGAAAAGTGGCCTCCTTCTCCATGCGGGAATAGGCGTTTTCGATGGCAACGATGAGTTTCTGGCGGACGATATTGGTCACCAGATGCTCCTGTGCAGCACTAACACGATTGGTAATCCAGAGCAACCCGATCTTTTCCAAAAAAGGGAAAATGACATGCTGCATGGCTTTATTGAGCCCCTTGGCAAGAATATAATTATCCAATACCTCCTCAAACCGTTGCATATCCATATCCATCATGGCATTGATGAGCTCGGTAACAAAGCGTTCTTCACAGGCAAAAGGCTGGGTGAGCGATAAGATCTTTTCGTGCATTTCCTCTTCACTCATCTTGGTAATGTGCGAAATACGGAAACCGAACTTATTCAACAGGGCGATGTTAAGCAACTTCTTTAATTCCCTTCCGTCATAATAGCGGATGTTTGATTCGGTTCGCTGCGGCGTCAAAAAGTCATACCGCTGTTCCCACATCCTGATGGTATGTGCTTTAATTCCGGACAGGTTCTCCAGATCTTTTATGGTAAAGAAATTCATACGTAATACCTCATCACCTTTAATTTACAGTTAAAGGGGATTTTAGTTTAAATCTGTTCCTTGTGGGGCAGCCTGGTAATAAGGTCAAGGGTTTAATCACTGCTGCGGCACCCTATCAGGTTCCGTTGGTTCCTTTGTCTGAAATCCAAGGATCCCAGGGGCTGCAAAATAAAGAATTCCTACATTTGTCGCATGCATTATCTTTCCGCTGACGGTTTGGGTAAATCCTATGGCGTTAAACCGCTTTTTCAAAGTCTCTCTTTCAACATTGAACAGGGAGATAAAATAGCCTTTGTGGCCCAAAACGGTTCGGGAAAATCAACTTTATTAAAAATCCTGGCAGGCCGGGATACGCCTGATGAAGGAAAGTTATGGATACACAAGGATGTCAGGGTCGTTTATCTGGAGCAAGATCCTCATTTCGCCGAAAACCACACGGTACTGGATAATATTTTCATGCATCCCCATCCCGTTCTGCAACTCATACGCGATTATGAACGGCTGACTTCGGGGAAGCAACCGGATAGTGACACCCTCGCAAAACTTATCTCCCAAATGGACGAGGCAGATGCCTGGCAATTTGAAGGAAAGATAAAAGAAATACTGGGAAAACTGAGTATTGCAGGGCTGGAACAGGAAATGAGCACCCTTTCGGGCGGGCAACGCAAGCGCGTAGCGCTTGCAAAGACCCTGATCGACATCGGGTTTGACAGTGGACTGACATTACTGCTCATGGATGAGCCTACCAACCACCTCGATGTGGAAATGATTGAATGGCTGGAGCAATACCTGGATAAAGAAAAGATGACCCTGCTGCTGGTGACGCACGACCGTTATTTTCTGGACCATGTTTGCAGCGAGATATTGGAACTGGATGATGGTCAGCTATATCGTCACCGGGGCGACTACGCCCATTTTGTCGAGACAAAATATGCCCGGCGGGAATCCGAGAAAGCTTCCGTGGAAAAAAACCGCAACCTTCTCCGAAAGGAACTGGACTGGATGCGGCGCCAGCCCAAGGCACGCACCACGAAATCCAAATCCCGCATCGACGCTTTTTATGAGTTGAAGGACAAGGCAACCGGACGCGCAGCCGATACCGGTCTGGCGCTCGATGTAAAGATGACCCGGCTGGGTGGAAAAATCCTGGAATTGAAAAAAGTCAATAAATCATTTGGCGACCAATGCATCCTCAAGGGATTTGATTACACTTTCAAAAAAGGAGAACGTATTGGTATCATCGGGAAAAACGGTGTCGGGAAATCCACTTTTCTCAACATCCTGCAAGAGATTGAAAAGCCGGATTCAGGAAAAGTGAATATCGGGGATACGGTCACCTTTGGTTATTACCATCAACAGGGGTTGGTCATTACGGAAGACAAACGCATCATAGAGTGGGTAAAAGACATCGCTGAAAACTTTCCTTTGGCCAATGGTGCAAAAGTCAGCGCCTCCGAATTCCTGACGCGTTTTCTTTTTCCGCCTGAATTACAGTACACGTTTATCTCCAAACTCAGTGGCGGGGAGAAAAGAAGGCTCCACCTGCTGTCCATTTTATTCGCCAATCCCAACTTTCTGATTCTGGACGAACCCACCAACGACCTTGATATCCAAACGCTGCAGGTCCTGGAAGATTTTCTGGAGACATTCCCGGGATGCGTGATCATCGTATCACATGACCGCTATTTCATGGACCGGCTGGTCGATCACCTGTTCATCTTTGAAGGCGAAGGACAGATCAGCGATTTCCCGGGAAATTATTCCCAGTACAGGGAGGCGGAGAATAATACAAAAAAAGTAAAACCGAATACACCTTCTTCTCAGAAAGTGGCGACCCAGCACAATGCCGTTGTTGCGGAGACATCCATGGAAGAAAAGAAAAAACTATCCTACAATGAGAAGAGGGAGCTGGAATCATTGGACAGGGAAATCCCGCAACTGGAAGCGGAAAAAGCCAAACTGGAACAATTGATAAGTGGCAATGATCTTGACTACGAAGTCCTGCAGGGCCATGCAAAACGCATAGGTGAGATATCACAATTGCTTGACGATAAGGAACTCCGGTGGTTGGCACTCGATGAGAGAAGGTGAAAAGGTAAAAGGGATTCGATCCCTTTCAATGGCTATTTGTCAGATCCGTCCCTTCGATGATCCGTTAAACGCATAAATATAAATTTCCCTATCAATGGGACCGGCGGGGACTACCATCCGAATATTGCTCCCAGTTCTTGCTCAACTTAAACAGCGCCCGGGGTTTATCCATACGCTATCCCATTTTTTCCGGTCTTAGAAATACCCCGTTAATCTTGGCGATAAGTTCTTGCGGGGTAAACGGTTTAACCAGGTGGCCATTCATGCCTGCTTCTTCATAAAGGCTTATATCTTCCAATGATATCGTAGCAGTCAAAGCAATGACAGGTATGGAGGCCTTCCTACGGTCCGGAAGACACCTTATTCGTCTTGTCAATTCTATCCCATCCATAGCAGGCATATTGACATCGGTCAGTACCATATCAACTTCATTGTCAGTTAACAATTTCAGGGCCTCCTGCCCATCGCCGGCCTCCAGAATCCCGGCACCCTCATTAATGAGTATGATAGACACGTATTTTCTTTGCAATAATCCATTCTCTACAATGAGCAATCTGAAACGTGACAGATCTATCGTCTCCATGCTTGGCGATGGTTTGAACACCTCTTCTCCTGCCGCAATCCTATAAGGTATTTCAAAGCTAAAGATCGATCCCTCATTTACCCTGCTCCTTATACTGATTTTCCCTTTATGCTGATCTATTATCCTTTTTACAATTGCCAAGCCCAAGCCGCTGCCTTTAGTAAGGTCTTCGTTATCCGGATCGATTTGCAGGAATTCTTCAAATACGTGTGGGATATCTTCTTTGCGTATTCCCCTTCCGGTGTCACTGATCCTCACATGAAGAACAGCTTCCGCATCGCTCTTATTTTGCATAGCAGCCTCCACTGAAACATATCCTTTTTGTGTAAATTTAATCGCGTTACCGATCAGGTTATTTAAGACCTGTTTTAGCCTGGTTTCATTTCCCAGCACTATTGCATCGATTGGAATCGACAGCGCAGCTTTTAAGTCAAGCTGTTTACGGTCTGCTCTCATATTCATATCACCCAGCACCTCTCTAAGGGCCTTGGCGGGAGAAAAAGAAACATCAGGGATTAATAATTCGTCTTGCTCCATTTTTGTGTAATCCAATATGTTGTTCATCATGGACAACAATGTCTCCCATGATTGTCTCATATTATTCAGGAGCTCTTTTCTTCTGGTGAAGATCTGCCTTTTTGCCAGTTGTTCTGCAGAAGCGTTAATGGTGTGGGTGAGCCCACGAATTTCATGACTCACGGTAGCTGCAAATTTACTTTTAAGGCGTGCAGAATTCTCGGCTTCTTTTTTCGCGACTAACAACGCTCGACTATTTTTATAAAATTGTCCCATAAACCATAAAATAATGGCGGCAAGAAGCAGAAAAAAAACAGAGACCCAGTAGCCTTTTGCATCAATCTTTCTTAACGTACTTTCGGTATCCTTCCGCAGAGACAGGCTCCTTTCCTCATTGATTTGAAACTCCTGCTCCTGCAAATCATTAAGCAAGCCTGTCAACCTTCCAAACAATAACGCATTAGACTGAAGCAAGGCCATCTCTCTTTCCTTAAGACCATCTCCGGAGGCCGCCAGTTTATCCAGAACGATACTCCATAACGCTCCCTGCAACAAGGCAGTATCGGACAATACCGGCTGATCATCTGAATCATATTCTTCAGGTTTCTTTATACTGAGTACTTCGGCGGACACCGACTGGCCATCGCTTTTTGCAGGCTTATTCGGGATAGCGTCTTTGATCCGCTTAAATAAACCCTTATCATTTTTCTGATAAGCCAGGGGAGTCTGCCCTATAGAGGTATCAGTTTTCTCCTTGAACTCCCTTGAGGATGTCCCATGAAGTTTAACGTCATTGCCAATTATCCCACTGAGGTTATTTTCAAGATAATATGCTTGCATCAACAGAGAGTCTGAATACAGTTTCGCCTTCAAAAGAAGTGTCGCATTGAGTTTCTTATTTGTAACAAGCTGCTGAAAATAGCGATTCTTATGGTGGCTTTGGCTAATCGTATCCAGCAACATAGACACTTCAGCCAATTCCATCGTATAAAGATTTAGCCGGGAACTTTTCTTTGTAAGCGTATAAATCCGGAAATTATTCCCGGCAGCATACAGCAGATGATTGGCATGGCCTATCTTTTCAATGTCGTTTTCTTTATTTGCCAGCTCTAATACACAATCTTCAATTCGACGCCTGTATGCACCCCTCAAAATAATAACCATTGGGAAAGCGGCTAAAAGGATTACTCCGAAGGCAACCAATATTAATCCGGTCTTCAATTTCTTATTCATCGGCTAAACAGACTAATAATCTTTATTTCGCTATTTTTCAATATGCAATAATTTAAAATATTCCTGAAGTGCGTGCAAAAACACCAGCATATGGCAAACCACAATTCTCAGTGTGAGGTCACGTAATATATATTCATAAAGCTAACGGATCAACCTCTCCCCTATTGTAACAAATATCAAGATTTCTTTATACAAGATCCTTCGGCTCTTTATACTTCGGAAGAGGAAAAAGCAAGCCGCAAATTAAAAAAGGAGACGCTTATATAACAATCTCATATGCCAAATACTCAGCTAAGCCTGTTGGCCATTATCTGGTGGTCCAGATATATTTTGAAAATATCAATAAAGAGAATCAAACTAAACAAACTGTCCATTCACTTTGACGTTTCAGCACTTGATCACAAAGGCCCTCCTGTTTTACTCTTGTGAAGGAGATATAGCCTGTCATCAGTATGCAAATTCTACTGTTTGGATATCGGTTGCACGGAAAATAATCTACCGATCTCCATATATCTTACTTCACAATCTAACAGGTAGTCCCAAGGAAATCCTTGTTATAATCTAACAGACACCGGATCGACTCCTTAAAATAAATTTGACTCAGATTGAAGTTTAAAGTTTAAAACCAGATTCATCCTGCGGATTGCTGATGTTTGAAACTTCCTCATCAAATTGGATCGGGCGACTTTCAGCGATCACGCTTCACTACTATCAAATACCCTTCCCCTCCCGGAACTTTCAACTGATCCAACGCCGTCAATTGACGTTCATGCTGGTAGCGTTGAATCTCAGGAATAATAAATGAACATTTTGCTTTGTCATATCCCAACTTATGAAAATCAATCGTCAAAGAACATAGCTGGTCTGTACTTCCAAAATTTCCAACGGCCAGAATAGATTCTTCAGAACCTTTATAAACGGTTACTTTAACTGAATCGTCATCCACGTTTACGGGGTTATTAGGATCCCAATATCCGATCATTGTTTTATCTTTTATATGATACTGATCCCAAAATCTCCAGATATGATCCGGCGGTGTGCCCGACCATCCCGCACGGTTGGTCATGCCATATACCATGCCCCGCCACGGATTACCGCCTCCCTGCAACATTTGCCCAGGCAGACCGAAAGGTATTCCGGATATTTCCACCAACCAGTAATCTGGCGGCGTGTTGTAATTCCGACCTTCTCCGATCCATAGCTGGTCAATATAGGGAAATAAATCCATGTACAAATTCATGCAACTCGCCCATCCACCAAATTTATTGAAATGGTTCCAACTATGCATATCTATATTAGCATGCTGACGATCATCATCTAATATTCTTCTTACTCTGCGAATCGTTGTTCTGTCCATAGAACAATCATCAATATATATCCCGTCTATCTTCATGTTGTGTACCATCCAGTTTAGTCCGGCTACGTAGAAATTGTTTAACCGACTGTCGGGCCTGGTTATCACGGATAAATCCTGCATGCCTGCATATCTTCCTTTGGTAAAATGAGATACCCATGCCGGAATATACCTTCTTCCTTTCAAATTCTTCAACAACCACGGATCCGGTCCGTGGGGATTTGTTACGGTTTTCGCTTTCGCGCCCGGTCCGGGATAAATGATTTCTCCATTTAGGCTGAGGAAGGACCAAAATTCAGGCAGATTGATCGTCAATTCCCGGGTGGTATAATAAACTTTTGCGCGTTTATGGCCTTGATGCGCTGCTGAAATAAAATCCGTTAATACCTTTACATTTACATCCGAATAAGGGTAATTTATAAAGGGATAAAGATCGTTCCCCTGGTGTACAGTGATGATATTGGCTCCCAAGGAATCTGCTTCGTGAATAAATCCGGCGGTTACGTTTTTAGAAGACTGGTAATACCTTGCACCGATCTGTACCGATCTATTCATTGCTTTAAATGGGGTGATGAGTAATTCAAAATTGTAGTGTTGTTCTTCTCCCATTTTCATGATGCGATTACCGGAATAAGCATTCACCATCACATCATCCCCCTTTTCAAAAATCTTTACTCCGCCCTTACCCGCATTTCCCCAGGAGGGTGGCAGATGAAGTTTCCCAAAAGTATAATACACGTTCACTAACGGCAATACATAATTCTCGGCTTCCCATTTTATTCTCAATCCGCCATTGACCTCCCCCATCCATACATCATTCTGGTTTTTCGTGGTATCCCATTTCCAATCCCAATTGGCGGGACGTAATCCGCCCGGTTTATTCAATCCCATCATATAAGTTGCCCTACCCTTGCTCATCGCGACTTCCATGCGAATATCTTTTACCTGCAATGGCTTTTTAGCTTTGATGGTCAATTGATATGCTACGAAACCATCAAAGTCCAACCTGCCTTTACATAGCATATCACATTCATCAGAGGTGTTGGTTACTTTCCACTCAACAAATGATGGCGCCTGAGAAGTAAACGCTATTTTCCCAGGCTTTAAATGAATGACGGTACCATTCGCCTTTTCAATAATAAAATGAAAAGGTTTATCAATAATGGGCTGGCCTGATTTGGCAATGGATTGATTAGAGGGGGTAAAATATGTGGTAATATTTCCAGGCAAACCGTTGGCTGCTATCATCAATGACCTTCCTAATATCTTAAGTGTATTCCGTTTTCTGATAACACGGCTATATCCTTTTGTGATGCTGTTATTAATGCCGGTGGTTGAATTAAGCCATGCCAGCCTTGATAAACTCTTCCCTTTGTCAAAACCATGGTTTATCAATTCCCTTCCATTGACCTCCAATTGAATTTTTATAACATGGGAACTATTCCCCGCTGTAATGGTCACGTTGCCCTCATAGGTTCCTTTTGCGGTAGCCGGCAGGTTTATTCCCATCCATAAAGCCTGCACCTGCCCGAGCGGAACATTGACTCGTTTTGTAAATGGACGGCCCAGGTAATTAATTCCGCCGGTATTAAAACAGGTGGTCTCTTTTGTAGAGATTACACCTCCATATCCATTTTTTAAATCTGAAAAATGCGCCTGTAGGTTTTCTATGCCATGATGAATCGCCCAAACGCCAATTTGGAAAACAAAATATTGACCAGGATGAGCATATAATGTAAAAGGTTTATTTGAATAATCATCAAGCAACCAGTCTACCCTTAAAGAATCTGGCCATTTGATGGGGTTTCCGCTTGATATGGGGAATAAAAGGAAGTGGCGGTTGTATACCCTTTTAGGATATAACCGGATCGCATCCCTTGTTGAAAGATATCCTGTATCAACTTTTTGAGCAAATAAAGGAACAGCCATGAGGCTTCCGAAAATGAATAAGAAAAAAAATTTCATAACAAGCAGGCTGAAGCGCTTTGGTGTCTGCTGTCTGTTGAAGATAGGTATACAATCCATACTCTAATAATAAGGCCAGAATTTAATAACTTGGCTTCTGCATGGTATGCCCATCTGCCATCGGTGTACCATGGAGTATGTCCACCACTTTGTATTTAGTATCTTTAGTATTGAATATAGAAAAAATCGGAGTGTCTGGTCGTGATCTCAATATATTTCATTCCTGCTTCCCCTGGCAATCTTTCCCTCGGGATGGCATTAAAATCTAGCAGATCAAATTTTTTAGCCGATCGCTCGTATTATTTTTGTACCTGTTGAAATACCCTGCACGCTGTCATTCCTTTCCACATGCTGCTATAGTCTCCCAGAATTTTACCTACGATCATCCCACGCCAACTCATCAGCGAAACACATAGCTTTATCCGTTTTGAGGCACATCAATTCAAATTGATCAATGCGCTAAAAAATTACACTTTTTTTATTACCGGGAGTGTCAAACAAGCCTCAAACCTCCAGGGCGGCAGCGGAATGTACCGATGGCCCTTGTCCGGATTTCCTTTTCTTTGATCGCATATAAATAAACAGAAAAAAGAACGCGAAAATGAGGATAATAGGAATAATATTCGTGGCGCTGATTACCTGTGGTCCGGCAGCCAGCTGCGCACTGGCAAAGGCGGCCGCTTTGTCTGTCCCGGCAGCAGCAGAACGGTAAGTGTTCAGATCGGCGCCGGCGGGCAGGGCCGATGCAATCAGGTTATCGTAATAACCCCCCATAAAAACCATATAGATCGAAACGGCAAGCATCCCGGCTCCGCCCAATAAGTTGATCCCCAAGGCACCCGATTTGGGAATATTTTCCGCCACAAATCCAAGCATGGTAGGCCAGAAATAGGCTACACCGATACCAAAAACGATAGCAGCGACAAAGATCATTCCCCCGCTTAATACACTCAATAGATATAGCCCTATTGCGGAAATAATAGCTGACATTAACAATAAACCCGCAGGGGATACCCGCTTCACAACAGGACCGGCGACACTGCGACCCAGTGCCTGTACGGCAGCCACGAGTGCCACGACCAATATGGCGCTTTTAGTGACATTTTGCAATAATACCGCTACCCATTGGTTTGTAAAGAGTTCCGTAATGGCTGTACCCAGCATGCAAATGAACATAAAGATGAATAAAGGTTTCAATACGGCCTTATACATCTCTTTGGTGGATACACCGGATGACACCCGTTCGGTAACCGGGAAATCTAGTTTGAAAAACAAGTATCCATATATAAGGGTCGGGATAAGCATGGTGGCCATCTGCCATTGCCAACCGAGGTCTATTTTCGCGAGCCCGAATGAAATAAGGGTGCCAATGACTATGCCGGCCGGGAACCAGAAATGAAAATGGTTCAGTTTTGTGGTTTTGTTATCAGGATAGATGCTCGTCACAAGGGGATTACAGGCTGCCTCAACCGTACCGTTCGCAATTCCTATAAACAAGGTCGAAATATATAAACTCAAAAAGCCCGAGGAAAAGATTGTAAAAATGATACCGATCAGATGAAGCGCAAATGCGATCATCAGTAAGCGCTTCATGCCTACTATATCTACAATCATTCCACCGATAATAATCGCCAGTGGGAACCCCCAAAAAGCGGTACCGGCTATCAATCCCATCTGTTTCCCGTCAATCTGGAATTGTACCATCAGGTTGCCCATGATCCCCGCCCGGATACCAAATGACAGGGAAGTCACTAATAGGGCAAGGCAACTTGCCAGAAATAATTTGTTAGGCTGGATCGTCTTTTTCATAGCAGTGTTGATTGAGTAGTATGTGCTTTAAGGTTTAAAATAATGATCGTTTTTGCAAACACATGTCCTGGGCTACCCAATACTGACCCACTGATCTTAAATACTATCACACTGCCAAGGATATTCTGCATCAATGGCCTGGTTATGGGCAACCAATCTTTCAGGACAACTACCCCTATTAAATTACTACCACCAAACCAATTAGCCAAAAACCTTGACAGATAATTGGTCGGGGGTAGATAGCACTTTTCATAACAGCGCTCAGTTGAGTAGTCTCCTCAAATATATAATAACAATTATTATTTTTACAAAAAAATTTAAGGAATTTGTCAGCACAGTTCCACCACGTCTAATGTGGTGACGCTGGCAACGGCATCTGGCGCAGACGGTGGAAGCTAGATAATCCAACCTTCAGGACCGCTTTCCGTGCTAAAAACTACTGTTAAATCAGCCATCAAATAGGCCGTGATGGTGGTATTTTTTATAGGCCATCAACTTACCGTTTTGCGGCCACTTTGTCACTTCAAGAAATATCTTCCCAGGCTTTTGGGTGGTATAACCGATGGGCAAAGCACCGCTAAAGGGTGTTCTGGCCGCAAATAGCTTCCAGTACACCCTAAGCCACTTGCCTACGGCCCTCAGGCGATCTGCTTCCAGTTGAAAAATAAGGGGTTTGGTCCCACATTTAATAGGATATTCCACCCACAGCCCAATATAACAGGTTGGTAATCAGTTTATAAGTGGATTTCCAACTGGTATCCTTAAGCTTATACCCAGCATCGCAATAACATTTTTAATCGGCTAAACCATGACAGGAGCCCTCAACATACTGGCGTTCCGCTGGTTCTGAACCCACCATGCCAGCTTATTTTCCAGCTAGTATCCTATGCCTCTTCACAGGATACAGCGAATAAAGTCAAAAAGGGAAGTAAGGGGTACTTCATATCTTGATATAAATATTAAATTTAATGGCCTTCCCCTATCCATTTATTTATCGTGCCTCAGCATAAAGCCCAAATTTACTTAAGGCAATACAGACCGGGGAACCGGTAATCCGCAACCTGATCTTATCCGTAGTGATAAATTCAGGCAATTTAATCAAACGGTTTGCCCCAATACCTGTGGCCGATGCTATTTGTCCCCATTTACCGCCCTTCCATTCATCAATAGCTACTGAAGTAATCCTTTGACCTAATTTAATATCTTCACGCAATTGGATGATATTAAATGTTTTTAGTTCATGTAAATCAAAAACAATTTCGGGAGTATGTATATTATCATCCGTAGCCCAATAACTATAACGGTTTTCATCAATCAGATTCTCCGGCCCATAATGTTTTTTATCATTACCTCTTATATTTGAAGCCTTAAAGGTGGCTTTCGCCGCAAGGTTATCTGAAAAAGTTTCGTGAAGTAACTTACCAAATTCTTCTAACCTAGTGGCATCACCTTTACTTAACTGTCCTGTTGTATCAGGCGCCAGACCCAGGTTCATGTTGGCTGCACGGCCAACACTGTGAATGTAAATGGCAAACAATTGTGCAGCCGTTTTTTCCTTTCCATCCTGGCTTGCATGGTAAAACCAACCCGGGCGCAGTGGAACATCACATTCTGCCGGCATCCAATATTTGCCGTTCCGTTGCCCTCGTGGAGATTCTCCATATTCTACATTCCCCGGAGCAGGCCTCGTCCCGTTCTTTCCATGAGGTGTGAAGGTTTCCCAGGTCGTGTCAGAAGCATATCCTCTTTCATTGCCTACCCATCGTATATCCGGCCCCGCGTCACTGAAAATGACTGCTCCCGGCTGCAGCTTTCTGGTGATAGCCCATGTAGAATCCCAGCCGTAATAAGTTGAACGATCAATTTTTCTCACTTCATTAGCACCGCCATAATAACCATTTCCACCGTTAGCCCCATCATGCCATGACTCAAACAGAGACCCATAATTTGAATATAATTCTCGAAGTTGATCCCTATAAATCTGAACATATTCAGGGGTACTGTAATACTTGCTATGCCTGTCCCAAGGCGAGCAGTAAATGCCAAACTTCATTCCCGCCTTTCTGCAAGCTTCTTCAAAAGCTTTGACGATATCGCCCTTACCATTCTTCCACGAAGTCTTTGTTATATTATAATCTGTTGTTTTTGTAGGCCAGAGGCAGAAACCATCATGATGCTTACATACCAATATAAGCCCCTTAATCCCAGCAGATTTTGCAGCGAAAATAATTTGATTCGGATCGAAATTCGCAGGGTTAAATACTTTTGGACCTACATTACCGTAGCCCCATTCCTTATCAGTAAAGGTATTAAGTCCAAAGTGAACAATACAAATCATCTCCAATCGCTGCCAGTCTAGCTGTGCTTCTGAAGGTAACGGGCCGTATGGCTTCGGGGAAGGAGTGGGTGTATGTGTGCAACTACCTGTCAATATCCCGATAGAAATAAAAATTAAAAACAAGGATCTTTTCATGATTTAAGTTCTAAAGTTAGGGAATTATCAATATAAGGCGCGGCAGCGCATTTTTTCATATTCAATGAGAAGCATCGCCCTGTCGTTTTAAGAACCGGCGTTTCTCTGCGGGCGCATAACTTCTTCCTGCCTGATCGTCATTTTTATATTTTGCCCCTTTGACAATGTTAAAGTAAGTATTTTCTGATTTAACACATTTGGCAGCAATTTTACTCCTTCTGTTTTTATTTTTTGATGAAGAAAGGGATTAATGACCTTTATCCGCCCCCCTTTTAATGAAGTGATCTCAAGCTGAGTTATTTTACCATTTACCATTTTCGAAGAAATTAGAAACGCACCGGGAGTTCGAAAGTTTTCAAAGGAAACATTTTTCCACGTATCTGGTATAGCGGAAAAAATATAATTGACTCCCTCATGTTGCTGCAACAACATCAATTGTACGGCTTGCGCAAAAGCAAAATTGCCTTCCAGTGTAAAAGGGCGATAAGTAAAACCTGAATACCCTTTCCCACTCTGGTCGCCGTTGAGATGAAAACTGTTCGGCGAGCAAAAAGAAGTGGCAAATATTTTCAACGCTTTCTCCGCTCCCATCCCATCCTGCGCCATGGCTTTCAGACAAGCCTCCCACGCGTAAGAATAACCTGTCCATCCCGAAGGGCCATATTTTTCCAGTTCTTTCAGACTGGCATCGATGATTTTTTGATCCTTTTTACCATGATACCAATCTACCAACTGCAACGGGTATATACTCATGAGATGAGAAAAATGGCGATGAGAGAAGTTATAAGGTATCCCGGGGGCGACAACCAACGCACTGTCTTTGTGATTGGTGGCCAACCCGGGCCAACCAGATAGAAAGTGCTTCCAATGTGTGGCTTCGCTTTGCAGATGAAGTATATTTGCCATTTGAATAGCCGATTTCAACAACCAACGAATAAGCGAAAGATCATAATTAGAAGTTTGGAGAAACCACGCTTTCGGCTTATTGTCAAAAAATTCGGGACTCGATGAAATAGGAAGTCGCCAGTGGTTTGAATTATCCTTTACAGCAATACTCTCAATATGCACGGCTACAGCTTTTACCCAGGGGTAAGCACGATTCTTAAGAAACTGCTTGTCGCCCGAATAGATCCACTGCCAGT
>DASULB010000258.1:0-7165 GCA_036278455.1 Chitinophagaceae bacterium
GGTGCCACAGGCTGATGGCACCGGCTCCTTCAAAAGGCAGGTAGCGTTCATCCCTGAAATTGAGATCAAACAAGCCGCTATCATTTTGCGCACTGCTGGTAGTGATAGATTGTACGGCTGCAACGGTATCGCGGAACCGGGGATCATCTGCAGGAATGCCATTGGATGTTTTCCTCGGATAGCTCCCGGAGGCATCGGGGTTGCTGCGCACCGTGTTTTTATTTAAAGTGAGCATGCAGCTGACCGTCGTGTAAGGCCCGGCTATGCATGGGATCGTGAGGCTCACTGATTTTACCCGCCGCATATAATGCCCCGGATAGTCCATATCAAATAATTCTTCCGGCAGGTTCACCCAGCATTCGCCCGTGGTTTTGAATTTTAATAAAGCAATGCCATCCAGCTGTGCAAGCGAAATATGCTTTGTTAGCTCATACTCTCTTTTATTCTGCTCAAAGTAAGCCATCTCCATTTTTTTGAGATCATACATCAGTTGTTCGCCGCTCAGTAATCCTTTTTTCAGGCTGTTCCAGTAACCAAAGCTGATATAAGTGGAATCGCTTAATCCCAATTCATAACGAAAGCACTGTTCTGCTTTTTTTGCGGTGGTATAGGCGAGATTATACGCCTGAAAATAAACGGTTGAAATTTGGGTGATCATCCAGTTATACAGGTCTTCATTCGTGAACTTGCTGTGCATAAAATCATCTGCAGCCTTTGCATTGTCAATCTGCAGCTGTTGGTTTTTCACATCCTTATTGGCAATATCCAGCCTTATTTGCGCTGCGAGTATTTGTTTGTCAATCTGCTCGAGCTCTTTGTTAGCAAGGGTAAGCTGGAATTTCCATTCATCTGTGCGACGGGTATAACCTGCTACCGTGCTGGCTAATGAAGCGCCTTTATCCAATCCTGTTGCGATGGAGGATAATGTTTTTACCGCATCTTCTGCAGAGTTCCCGAAACTATTGCCTCCCGTTTGCGCGGTGGCGGTTGGGGAGCCACCGAACCCTGCAGCGCCGATCATGAAATCGGGTATCAGCTTCAGTCCGCCTGATAAGGCGTAACCAATGGCAATAGCGGCATCAATAGCAGTAGAAGCTGCATTTAATGCCAGCGCCGTGATTTCACCTGTATTCAACCCGGTGCTGATCAGTACCTGGTAATAATTCCTCCTGATAGTGATCAGCTCCTGCTGCTTACTCAGGTTATCTAAGGAAGCCTGCGCTTCATCCACCTGTTTATTTTTTACCGCCATTACAGCTTTCAGCACGCTTATTTCCTGGTCGGATCTTAGCAATGCGAGCGCTTCCGCATCCTTCTTTTCGAGGGCTGATAATAAGGACGCTCCTAAAGATTTTATTTCATTGGTCAGCTCTGTTGCCTTTTGAATGATGACGCCGAAACGGTAATAAGGCAGCGGGCTGTTCAGGTCGTTCAGAATGCTGCCAATATCGAGCCCGGCGGCGGCGGCGCGCACCAGCAATCCCGGATCGATCGCCGGAGCAAATAACGCAGGCGGGGCAAAAACGCCTTCGATATTCAGACAATGACGGATATTATATAAACGGTTCGCAATTGTATCCCAATATCCCAGCAACTGATCATTTACCCGTAGGCAAAAATA
Organism: Chitinophagaceae bacterium; assembly: GCA_036278455.1. GTDB lineage: Bacteria > Bacteroidota > Bacteroidia > Chitinophagales > Chitinophagaceae > FW021-bin31. Next base: position 1,622 of record DASULB010000258.1, read on the forward strand.
TAAGGTTTGCAATTGGGGTAATCCGTTTTGGGGAGTGGTACCATCGTATCCGGTAATGGTTTGCAGAGGTACCAGGTTTTCTATTTCCACCATGGCATTGGACAGGCTATCCAGCTTAAACTGCAGCTGGTAATAATTTTCTACGGGCAGGTCGTAGGCAGGAGCAATGATCTGTGGTTTTGGCCCGAGGATTTGCGAAGCGAGGACGTATAACTGCGTCGCTTGGTTCACAGATTCCATGGTGTCCTGCGTAAATAAATAATCACCCCATGCCATCAAGTGGTCGAGGTATTTCATCACCGCGGTTTTCTGGTAAGCTACGGTACGGTATTCCGCAATATAATGCGGTTGAAAAGGATTATTGCGCCAGTCGCTCACATCCTGCACCAGGTCCTGTTCTCCCGAATCAACCCCTAAAAGAATATTAGCGATCCGTTGCGTAAAATATTTATTGTCAACATTGATGAAAAATGGCTTGGTCACCCAGAATTTATCAGGCGAAGGATAAGCGGAGGTATCACTTGGGTTAAAAATATAACGGTACCATTTTTCCGCACCTTCAAATTGCTGGTTCTGATCCAGGCGTTCCGCAATCATCAGCGGCGCATGAAAAAACAATTCCCAGTTATATAAAGCGTACCCGGATTTCTGGTCAAAATCCACATCCGCTTTGGGATAGCCAGGATCGGGATCTATAACTCCATTCGGATAAGTTACCGGGTCGGGCGACTCATCATACACCAGGGCGGTAGGATCATAATAATCCTTAAAGCTGAACTTGGTATTGGAAGGATCATAAGCGATATCGCCTTTCAGCTGTGTATCCCTGCTCATCAGCCCGTCCAGCCCCTTTGTAAATAACTGCCGCATGAAATAACATACGAGTGGATGATAAAAGTTGAAGAAATGGTACCGGAAGGAAAATTTGTGGTTCTTTGGTATGGTGGCTAAAATCTCCTGCACTACTGCCGTATTCTGTTCCAGCAGCGCAATGAGCAGCTTTTCAAAATCGGCGTACAAAAATTCAAAGGCTTCATCATCGGTCAGTTCCGGCCTTACATAATAGGCTTTGTCTGCGTCCTGGTAAAAGAAAGGCATAAAAGTCCCCAGGGTGGCGCGTAATCTTCGTTGATCACGCTCTCCATACTGGCCCTTAGCGGCGTATTGCATTAACAGCAGAATCAGCACGAGGCGGTCTAAGAATCCCATTTGTAACGGCACCACATTATTGAAAGTGCCGGGCGTTTGGTTCAATATCGCGCCGCTTTGTAAAGACAATGCATTATTAGGATATTCAGTAGCTTCGTCATCCAGCATATTGGCCAAAGAGCTCCGGTCGAATAGTATGGGTTTGATCTGCACATAATCATGTACTACTGTAGGATATCCGTGACATGGATCCAGCTCGAAAGATCCCAGGTAATCATAATAGAAATTGTTGCTCGAATTATTTTCTTCATACCCTGTATTCTCATACTGGTGCTGATAATAGCAATTGATCACTAAATTGCCATTCTGTGTAAGGGAGTCGAGCAGGGTGTTGATAAGCGTGCTGCTATCTTTATTTGAGCTGTACTTGCTTACGAGCGTTGTAATATCTATATCCGGTATATCCAGCGCGGCAAATAAAAAAGCCGGCTTATCAGGATAGGAATCTTCATAGGCGGTGATGAAGCCGGTAGCATCATTATTAGAAACTTTTTGGGGCGACCATTTCCTGTTTTTATATTCGCTGTAAGCTATTTGGATTTGCCAGTATTTGCGGGGCCGGGCGGGCGGCGGATAATTGCCTGAGCCGCCAAGCGTTGGAATAGTTAAATCGCTGTCCGAAGGGTCGTCGGATTTTTCATTGAATACCGCCCAGAATAAATATATCCGGTTATTGTAAACCACCGGTACAATATGATCGCTCTTGATATCAAGGTCAATTTTTTCCCAGGGCGTCCATCTTCTGTCTTCCACCAGTTGCCTGAAATAATAAGTCTTAGGGTCGCCTCCGTAAGTTCTTGCAAATACATACAAGTTACCGGATGGGTCGTCGTACCACATATTTTTAACTTCCAGGCGCGAAACACCATCCAGCTTTTCAAGGTAATTCATGAACGCGTCTTCCACATTTTCTTTCGTTGCCTCATTTTGTTGCAGATCGTTTTCAAGGTCGGAGAAGAAAGTTGACTTAACGGGCAACAATTCCGGTTCGATCCAGTTCTCCGGGTAGAGAAACACCTTATAATTTGCCTGCCAGAGCCGGAAATATTTCATCCATTCCCACTGTGTCCAGTCGTTGTCAACAGATGAATCTATCACAATATTTTTTTCCAGCTGCAGTAGGCAGCGCTGTACGAACAACTGCACCGAATTAGTAGCCTGCACGATCCTCGAAGTTGGCTGGCAGGCGCCCATTTCCACGTCTAGTAAAAGATAACCGTACAGGTCGGTATCGTTGCTCCAGGCCTGCGTACCCGGGTTAGCGAGCAGGTAGGCGATCAGAGCATCCCTTTTTTTCTCCCGTAGCCCGTCCTGTAAAGGCTGGGTGACCGTTAGCCAGTCAGCCTCCGAATACTTTAATTTGAGCGTTTGCTTGATCTTCACTACATCTTCATAAGTCAGCGCAGCATTACACCAGGTGATGGCATCATCGGCAGTAATATTCAACTGTGTTAAAATTTTAAAACATTGATGCAGGCGCAGCAGAATGGAGGCGGACTTGAAATCTGCCGGTGATAGAAGGTTCAGGTAATTGGGTGCTTCCGCTAATTTTTTGAGGTCCGATGCATTCCATCCTGTTAAAGCAACCATGTCCGCTTCAATGCCGGCAACCGGTTTGTTATTAATAGCATCATTAAAAATATCATATACAGAAAGAGTCACCGGCGGTATAACGGTATCGTCTGTAGTTATTTCCGGATAATGCTGTTCGAACTTTAAAATACTAATGAGTGTTTCAAAGCTGCCGAAGGTAGTAACAGGGCCTGCAACTGCTGCTAATGGAAGATTCATATAATCGAGGCCTTGCACATTGGCAACGTTCGCCAGTTGCCATTCCAGGTCATCAGCGGAAAGCTTAAGTTTATTGACAATAAAGCAAATTTTCTGCAGCCGAAGATAATCATTGAACTGGTTGGGATAGTTGGCAGTAGTAAGATCGCCAGACTTGTTTACAAAGTCATCCTTCGTAAGATCAGTATAAAAGCTGCCGACGGAGTTTAATAATTGCGAGGCAACGGATTTGTCTGTCTTAAACCAATTGATTATTTGTGCTACGATAGCATTTTGCTGTTGTAATTGCTCGTAAACGGGTGAGATGATATTTAAAAAATAAGCGAAACGATCGGCAACATTTGTCCAGTCGATTGATCTTAACGTAGTGATAGCGGCGACTGAAGAAAAGAAAATATGAGCCGCCGAATTATCTGTCTGCTGCGCCGAATCGTATAAATTATTGACGGCTTTTTGATAAGCAGGATCTGCGCTCAGTCCCAGCAGATTAATTTTGTCCGTTGTGCTTATATAGCCGATCAGCCTGAGTTGCTTATAATCATTGTCATAGCTGATTTGGGAAGCAAGATCATCCGGAAAAATGACTGCGGGCATTGTTCCCAGATCAGCAGTAAACAATGACGTATAATAATTTACCCGGAGATTTAGCAGGAAATTATGATTATTATCTATCTTCTGTTTGTACTCCGTATCGTCCGACGTATTTAAAATATCCATCAGTTTTGTTACCAGCGAAGCATTCCAGTTCAGTAACGGATCTGTCAGCCATTTTGTTAATAATATGCCTTGGGGATCGGAAGAAACAGTGGTAGTCGAGCGCACCTGCAGTAAACTGTTCTGCAGGGGCGAGATGGCTGCCGCCACCTGCTTTTCATTCGGTATAAACGAATTATACTGATCATCCTGGTGACGTAGTATATAGTTAACCTCGCTTATGCTGAAACCAGAGATAGTAAGTGTTTTAAATCTTTGTGTGAATACGGAGGTGGTAGCGGGATCATTGAAAGGACTGATATTGATGATGTCCAGCAAATCCATTTCATCACCGATTGAAATGGATAGCGCTTGTGACAACAGATAGCTTCTATAGAAGAAAGATAAGTTGGAAAGTGATAGCTTTCCATCCGTCTTTGCGACCAGGGCGCCCAGATCAGCCGGCAGCAATCCAATAGCGGCAGCGATCACTGACATATGCACGCTGGTGATGGCCATAGTGCCGACTATTACCTGTGGGGGGGCAAAATCGACATTTACCGGGTTGGTAACAGAACGGTTCTGAAAAAGCCCGTTGTATAAACTGCTGCTACCATTGGTATCCAAATCCTGGTAAAAGGATAAAAGCTGAAAGGTATCGAGCGACCAGCTATTTTGCAACTGCGAAAAATGGTGCAGCTCAACGGCAAAATAAGGATCCAGCTTCCCTTTGCCGATGGCATCAGACAGGATAACCGCATCCAGTTCTGGCATTTGCATGCCCGTTTTTTTCCACAATCTGATAAAACGATGCATGCGGTCAAACTTACCGGGTGTAATATTGATAATATGTTGCTTATCTGTATCACAGGAAAGATCGTCATGTTCAATCACACTATCTTTTAACGGATTGATGAACGTTAAGCCCAGCAAAGAAAGGATGTCACTGTAGACTAAGCCCGTCGCCTGCTCAAAATCGTCCACTTTCACACTGGTGCCGGCTGCCAGTGCGCCCCAGTAATTAGCCTGGTTAACAAGATCTTCCTGGAAGATCAATGTTCTTTCCGCGTTATTTACATTCAAATAAGCATAAGCCATATTCAGATCGCTGTCCGTCGGTGGTCCGGAAGCATCGTGCTCTTTAATGAATGCTGCGATCAGGTCAGCTTTCGCAACGCCTAATTTTTGCAGGTACAATTCACCTTCCGTTTCAAACAGATCAAATGGCAGGGTAAAGGGGCGTTGCGTGGCGGCAAGCTTGCTATATGTCGGAACATTTATATACTCCGGATTGGCGCTGATTTCATCCGCGCTTAGTAAAGTTTGATGCAACAATAATATGGTAACGCCGGCGCCTGTATTGGTTGCCTTTAACGCTATCAAAGCATCCCGGATCATCCAGTGATCTTCTGTTACCTCAGTACTTCCGTTATAGCGGGAGGATGAATATTTTTCCGAAACCTGCGCATTGTCGGTAAGCAGCCCGCTCAGATTTTGGAAGCCTGCCGTTGTAAACTGATTTATTATTGCTGTTAGCAGGGACGGATCAATAGTTCCGGCATTTAATTTGGATAAAAAGGAGCCTGACAAAGTAACAACCGGCGGCTGGATATAATCTTCCATCAGCTCACAAGCTATATCTATATAGGGTATCTCCGTATTGGTGTTCTCACAGTCCAGGTCAATATCCCCGATATCCGGCCGACGGTACAGCAGGATATCTTTTACAGCGATACCGGTTTGAGTGGTGTTCCTTTCATCTAAAAAATGCAGGATATCCGTTAGGTAAGCTGCTGCGCCATAAACAGAATTACACTCATTACATTCACAAAAATCAGCATTCCCAAAAAG
>DASULB010000259.1:0-4591 GCA_036278455.1 Chitinophagaceae bacterium
AATGTTGCGTACGATCCCAGGAGGTTCTTTCGTTTTTCCGTTTCTATGGCGGTCCGGGCCCAGGCCGATGGAAATGGGGCCGGTCACGTCCTTCATGATGATATCGGAGAATGAAATGTTTTCAAACCGGGAGTCTGGTCCGCAGCGCATTTTAACCGGGCATCCGAATACCTCGTTCATCACGCAGTTTGAAACGGTAATATTTTCTGCTATCCCGCCACCAAAGCGGAAGACGGACCAACGGGTACTGAATGAACTGTTGGAAATCGTGATGAATTTACAACTGCCAAACAGGGCGCAGGCATCATCCTGGGATTGCACATCGCAGTTATTTATATGGACATACTGGCTGCTGATAAAATGGAATCCGTCATTGTTATAGATCACCCGGCCATGAATGTGCAATCCTTCAAATTTTGCATAACTGCATTGTACCACCCTGACAGAGTGATAGGCGCTGTCCTTCAGGAAAACATTGTTTACCGAAATGTTCTTACACCTGTAAAAAAGCAAATGATAGGGACGTTCATGACTGCTCAGGCCGGCAGGCGACGGCAGATGTTTGTTATTAACAGGGTGACGAAACTGCGCCCCCTGTCCGTCAATGGTCCCTGCCCCCTCGATGGTGAAGTTATCTGCATTCACGGCAAAGATCAACCCTACGTTCCCATCCTCCAGCGTTGAATCACCCTGCAACGGGATCGCACCGGCCGCGTGGTACTGTTTGCCATCGGCGGTTCCCAACAGTGTAGCTCCCGCGGATACATGCAAAGTTACATTGCTTTTCATCTCCACTGTTCCGATGACAAACACGCCTGCGGGTACAAGCACCGTACCGCCCATATCTTTATTGCAGGCATCTATAGCAGCCTGAACCGCGGTAGTATCCAATGTCTTACCATCGCCTTTGGCGCCATAATCGCCAATATTATAAACGCGTGTACCTGAATTTTTATCTTCACCCTCTGGCATCCGGCTTACACCAGCCCCGAAAGCCCGTGGTGTAACTGCCAACAGCCCTGTACCGATGGAAGCCGCGGTTACTTTTCCCAGCCAGTTGCGTCTTGACAGGGGTTTGTCATTTGAGTTTGTCATGGTTTATCTTTTTAGTACTTAATAGCCTGTATTTTTCAATGCCTGCTCTCCAAGCCTTTCTTTAAGCTGTGCCAGGTAAAGGCTTGAGGGCGTGACAGGGGCTTCATAGACATCATAAATCCCTTCGGGCACCAGCGGTGATTTATTAAAAGGCATGGTTTTTCTTCGCTTCTCCCCTGTACATCCGATCATCCAGTTGGCGGATCCGGGCGGCCGCTGATTCAGCAACGTTTCCGCTTCACAGTTCCAGGCGACCGACCAGCCAACAGCCCATCCATGTCCCGATCCATATTCCCCCCTGTTCATAAAATCAATGCCCCCATCGGGGACTTTACAATGATCTATCAATACACCGGTCGTCCATCGCTGGTGCGGCTGGATCCATCCACTATCCTGAAAAAGGCAATTCAATACCACTATTGGCCCTGAAACCTTGGCTCCTGTTGAAAAGAAAAACATGTTGCTCCCGGTGATGTGGCAACGGTTAAACAATAGCTGGTGCCCGCTCCCGTTGATATCGGCGGGTTTTGCGGCACCGGTTGTGGGAACAGCGTGTTTTATCGTGACGTTATCAACGGTGATTTTTTTGCCTGTTACGCTGACACTGTTCACCGTATTAAAAATGGCAATGTTTCTTGCCCACCCGTCTGCTACACCACGCATGGAGAAAGCACGGTCATGTCTTTTGTTAATCGTTCCGGACTGCGCGGGCGAAAAGATCCGGAAATTTTCAATACCTACCTGTGAAACAATATCTGAGGTAGTGACTTTTGTGATCGTTACACCAGAAGGGGCCGTATATGTTGCATCATAGGAATCCGTAATGGGCACATCAATGGTAAAGGTATGTCCGTGTATTTTCCGGATGATGCGTTCGGTTTTAATCGTACCGTTGATCCAGGTTTGTTTTTTGCCATTACGCACCAGCTTATCCATTCCCATAAATGCCACCCAGACCTGTGTTACCGGACGGGTAATGAGAATTGTATCCCCGGCGGCGAAACGTGAAGGATCAGCCACCTTAAAAGCCATGGCCCCCGAAGGGACATATGCATCGGAAATAATGGTTGGCTTACCAACGGCCTTGACAGAAGGGTTTCCCCTGACAGCAATACAAAGATGAGGTGTTCCGGTCATGTTAATGACCGTTCCATCCTGGCCCGGGCCTGATCCGCGTAATACTACACCGCTTGCGGCTATTCTCAACGTTCCTTCACAATTGTAAGTACCCGGTTTAAGCAGCACTGCTCCCCTGAATCCATCCACAACCGGCATTTTCGATACTTTGTCAATCGCATTTTGTATGGCTGCGGTATTATCGTCCGCCGTGGGACCAAGCGTAATTTTTGCCGGTGGAGAAGGGATGGCCACGCCGCCCCCCATATACCCTGCATAAGAAAAATCAATAATCCTGTCACCACGCTTTAATGTTTTATAAACCAACTTACCCTGGGAATTATAATGGACCCACTCGCTTTTCCCATGACCGGACGATGCTATCTGCGTCCCGACGGGCAGATAGCATCCTGTACAGATCAGCAGGGCCGTTAATAATCCCCGTAATCCATGATAGGCTGATCTCATTGGTTCGTTTTTTTATTTTAATGACTTGAATGATTGCGTAACCGCGCCTGGTTTCACCTTTACTTTAAGGGATCCAAGGTTCCTCCATCCCATCCATTGGTTTGTTCCAGCTTACTGTCGAGTTCCAGGTATTTGGACGGTATAGCAAAGAAATAATAATTATCCGGCCAGTTGATATCAAACTGGGTATCCAGTTGTTTGACGGTATGGCTAAAATAGTCTGTGTAATGCTGGTCCAGAAGGTTAAGCATGTCCGGGGAACTTGTCGTGTTCCTGAGGTTGTTCCATTGTGCTTCCTGAATTTTCAGGGCGATCGTATGGCCTTTGCGCCGGGTACCGTTCAGCAGTTTTCCAAATAACCTGCGGCTTCTCAGGTCCCGGTAACGCCTGCCTTCGAATGCAAATTCGATCCTTCGTTCATTCATGACGGCTCTTATTAAGAAAAACAATGCAATCGTTTGCTTTTTGTGTTATTATCTATCTGATTAGTTTGAATGAACTGCGCGCTGTTTCACCTGATCGTGATGATATTTATCATTTTGTACTTTAGGCTTACGCGGTGTACTGATGGATGAAGCGGGTACGCGCTATCCGGGAACGATTTTATACACCATACCATTAAAGCCGTTCCCTATGGCAACAGCCCCCAACACATAGAGTTCCCCCTGCCTGTCCTGACCAAAGCAATAGATCTGGAAATGATCCGGCTCATTTTTAAATTTCAGGTCCTTTCTGGTCCATTTGCCATCAGCATCGTGTGTCAGGTAAAACATCCTTCCGTTATAATCACCAAAGATGTATTTTCCCTCCATGGAGGGAATGGTCTTTCCGCGGTAGACATAGCCGCCAACAATTGCAATGCCGGTTGTTTTATGATCGTATTCAGTGATCGGCCTGATCATATCGGCTGTATCCGCACCCCCCGGAGGCATATTGTAGATGTGATAGCCTTCCATTACACGCCAGCCATAATTACCGCCTTTATGGATGATATCCACTTCTTCGTATTTGCCTTGGCCCACATCGCCGCAAAACAGGGCACCGGTTTTTTTATCAAAAGAAAAGCGCCAGGGGTTGCGCAGCCCATAAGCCCATATCTCTGGTCTCACGCCGGATTTACCGACAAAGGGGTTGTCGGAGGGGACCACATATGGCGGTTTACTGACATCTATCCTGATGATCTTTCCCAGCAATGTGTCCAGGTATTGACCGTTGCCTATAGGACCATGTTTATCACCGCCCCCGCCGCCATCGCCAAGACCCAGGTATAAATACCCGTCCGGACCAAATTGCAGATCACCACCGTTATGGTTGGTCTCTTGTTTTTGAAAGTGCATTAAAATATGCTCGCTGTTTTTATCCGCTTTATCAGGATCTGTTTTTGACACGCTAAAGGATGCCAGGACATTTTTGTACCGGATATGCGGACTGTCTGCCGGTGCTGAATAATAAACGTAGAACTTTTTATCTGTAGCGAAGGTTGGAGACAATGCCAGTCCCAACAATCCCCGCTCATCATATCCCTGGTTGACCGGGATCATTTTTCCACTTACATCTAAAAAAGGATGACGTAATTTTTTCCCGTGATCAATAATCCAGATCTCCCCTTCTTTCTGGCAAATGAAGATTCTTCCGGATCCATCACCGGGTATGGCCATCGCGACGGGGTCGTGGATCTTATCGGTAATTAATTGCAGCTTCAGCCCGGGGGAACTGGTGGATGCCGATCCCGGATGGCAGCCGGAGATAAGAGCCAGCATCAGAAGTGCCGGCACGGTTAAAAACCATTTGTTGTCGTTCATAAATAATTAATAAGCTCCATTGTTTTATGAAAATCCGTTCACTGTTCATTTTTATCTTAGCAAAGCCGCCGCACTCCAGAGTACCGGCGCCTGTCCATGCATATCACCCA
>DASULB010000260.1:0-4182 GCA_036278455.1 Chitinophagaceae bacterium
TACCGGCACAAGGAGAGCAGGACAGATAAGCAGCAGCTGTAGAGGGCCAGGTCCTCCCGGGTAAAAATTCTACGGAGTGCTTTAAGTGCAGTTACTTTTTGGTTCTTAACAGCTTGTATGGATATTTGAAGCTTATCTGCAATGGCCGCATTATTCATTTCTTCCACAAAGTACATTTTAAGGATCTCTTGTTGACGGGGAGGCAGGTTCTCTATTGCTGCCATGATCCTGGTATGCAAATCATCACTGAGTTCATCTATGAAATACCGCTGCTCATATTCCTGTTCGGTGAGGTGAAGAAAGTCATTTTGCTTTTTATTGATATTTTTTTGTCTGCGCAACAGGTTGAGAGAGGCATTGCGAACGGTCACCCGCAGCCATTGGTATACCTGGGGCATACTCTCAAAGCTGGCAGCGGATTGCCATAACTTGATAAAAGCCTCCGCCACTATATCCTCAGATTGCACGGGGGAAAGAAAATGCTGTGTAAACAGCATGATACTGGTATAGTATTGGTTATATATTATTGCAAAAGCACCTGCATCCCCTTCAGCAAGCCGCTTCAGTAATATTACTTCGTCATGTTTTAACTGAAAAGACAAGATAAGAACGATTTTTATGTATTACCGGTTCCAAAACTAATAAAAAAGTGAACGAACCGGTAATTTTTAGGGTCCGCTGGATACATCCTGCAGCTTACTGATCTGGTAGCCTGTCTGCTATTTCTCCAGTATTCTCAGCATATTTCCCGATCATCACTCATCATCCGCCTTTCAGGAAAATTGCAGGGGTGATTTAGTCGCGACCGGTATGAAATAGGCCCCGGTTCAATCCTGGACCGTTGTTCTCAACAAGGGGCTCCGGCTGCTGATATTGATACCTGAAGAAGGCTTCTCCCGGACACAGCACAACTCTTTACAGGTCACCTTAACGGTATGCAAGGTTCTCCCCTTTATATAAAAAATGCAATAACAATTTTAATGTCCTAAGGAAATTACTATTTTAGGGCCTCGTTAAATCCACTTGAATGACAAAAACAACCATCAACCTCGCCTGCGCCGTGCTACTCCTTTTTGGATTCGGCTGCAATAATCACCAGCAGAAATGTGAACCCCAGCAAAGAAATAAAGCGCTGGAATCTATCGATTCACTGGCTACGAAGCTCGACTGGCCAAAAAACCTGCAGATTACGGGATATACCGGGCCTGATCTCACTCCCAGTCCAGCCTGTCTTTCTGTGGCGGCCACAGGGGAAGTTTACGTGGGAGTGGATATGATCGGCTCTCTGGGCAAAGCGCCGGGCAAGGGTATGATCATCAGGCTCGTGGACTGCAATAATGACGGAATTATTGACAGTCATACAGAATATGCCCAGGTGAATAACCCCAGAGGGATCATATCGGTGGGAGACCGCCTTTTTGTGCTTCATACCAAATTCTCGGACAGCGTGGCTACGGGGATGGACCTGGTGGTTTTTGAAGACAAAAACCATGATGGCATTGCTGATGCGGCTCCAAAACCGCTCGTGCAGCACATGAGCAACCCGACCTATCTTAAAAGCCGGGGTACCGATCATGCGACCAATGGTATCCGTATGGGCATAGACGGCTGGATATACATTGCAGTCGGGGATTTTGGTTTTCATGATGCAGTCGGGAGCGATGGAAGAAAGCTGACCATGCTGGGTGGCGGAATCGTAAGGGTACGGCCGGACGGCACAGAAATGGAAGTTTATACTCATGGAACCCGCAATATTTATGATGTGGCAATTGACCCGTATATGAATATCTTTACACGTGACAATACCAACGATGGCGGTGGCTGGAACATCCGTTTCAGTCACCAGATTCAATCCGGTGAATATGGTTACCCGGTCCTGTGGAGACATTTTACGGAAGAAATTATTCCAGCCCTTGTGGACTTAGGGGGCGGTTCAGGAACCGGCGCGCTGTTTATGGACGAGCCTACCTGGCCGGACCAGTACAACCATGTGCCCATGATGGCGGATTGGGGAAGGAGTGAACTCTATATTCACAGGCTTACGCCTGTCGGCGGAACTTTTACACAGCAACAGGAAGACTTTATAAAATTGCCGCAGATTACCGATCTCGATGTGGACGGTTCGGGCCGCCTTTATCTTTCTGCCTGGGATGGCGCCGGCTATTCCGGCAATCCCGGTAAGGGATTTGTGGTACGGGTGGTTCCCAAAGATTGGAAATACCAGCCTTTCCCGGATCTGAAGGCCGCTTCTATTGCGGAGCTTCAATCTTTATTAAAATCTGCCAGCGCTGTTGCAAGATTGCAGGCTCAGCAGGAACTGCTCACCCGGCCTGCTGATGACGCGGGTAAAGCAGCATGGGAACTGGCGGCCGATAAGAGCCTGCCTTTATATGCCCGGGTAGCGGGGATCTATACTTACGCACAGGCGACCGGGGAAAAAGGGATTAAAAGCCTGGTGCAGCTTACCTCTGAGGAAGATGTCAGGGAATATGCTCTGCGTGCCTTGGCCGACAGGAAGCCTTTTGTAAAAGAAGTACCCATTGAACCTTTCCTCAGTGGATTGACTGATACTGCCGCCCGCGTTCAGATTGCCGCCATCATCGGGTTGGGGCGGCTGGGCCGTCCGCAGGCTGCGCAGGCGTTGCTGCAGGTACCCGTTCCGGCATCATTTAAAGCGCCGCCAAAAGGGCAGGATGGACCACACGCTACTCCCAATCCCGAGATCATTCCCGCTCATGTCGCGGTACATGCCCTGGTGAGCCTCCATGCTGTTGGAGCGTGTATCGCAGCCATCGGCTCTGAGCATTCAACACTGGCACTTTGGGCGCTGCGTTATATGCATGATCCGAAGGCCGTGGATGGATTGATCGCCGCTTATAACAATCCTCAGGATCAGGCACTGAAATCCAGGATAATAACCACACTTGCGCGGCTCTATCATGAAGAAGCCCCCTATGACGGCACCTGGTGGTGGGGTACCCGACCCGATACCCACGGCCCTTACTATAAGCCGGTCACCTGGGAGTCCTCCGGTAAAATCAAAGCACTGCTGGTGCAGGAATGGAATAAATCAGGCGCCACGGGGAAACAATTTTTTGCCGATCTTAATGGCAAACTCAGGCTGGGCATTACCCGGTTTGGCGGAGAAGACGAACCTGCCGTAGCGAATGATGAGGTCAAAGTGGATCTGAACAAAATCAAAAGCAAGAAAGGACAGATAGGTAAGTCATCTATCGAGGATATCATGCTGGCCATGGATAAAATCAAAGGCAACCCTGCTGCCGGCAAAAAACTCTTTTCGCAGCAAGGCTGCATCGCCTGTCATACCCTTAAGAAAGGTGAAACGCCCAAGGGGCCTTTTATGGGCCAGATAGGTTCCATCATGAACCGGGCGCAGATCGCTGAATCCATTCTGAAGCCGAACGCGTCTATCTCCCAGGGCTTTGCGACGGTACGGATCGTCACCCAAGAGGGTAAAACGCTCATGGGTTTTGTGACGGCGCAATCTGCTGACAGGGTTGTTTTGCGCGACATTACCGGCACGCCACATACGATTAAAACGAAAGACATAAAAAAGCGGGAGGAACTGAAAACCTCCATGATGCCTACCGGCTTAGCCAATTCATTATCATACGATGAATTTGCGTCGCTCATCACCTTTCTGTCACAACAAAAATAGCATACAGGGCGTTGCCGGGGAGATGTTGTAATGATTTAAAGCCTGTTTAAACTTTATGTAGAGCTTAAACAGGCTTTTTTTAATTGCGTCCTTCAATAGGAAGTTTCAAGCTGTCATTTGTCAGGGGACCCTTCACCGTTTTTGACGCCGGGATAAACTAACCTGGAGGTAACTGGTCCGGGCATATTCTTGGCGTCGACATCGGGTCAGTCGATCTCTTGCTGATAGATTATTGTTTCCTAAGAGGGTGTTCCTGTTCCGGTTTCACAAAGTGATTTCAAACTGGTCATAAAACGAGCCCAGTCGTAAGTGCAGCCGGCAAAAGTATCTGTTACTTCTTTCCAATCTCCATGGGTGAAACGTAAGAGGGTTTTTTCGGCTTTGCCCTCCAATTCAAAAGAAATGTAGGTTCCGACCCATTCTTCGATCGAGTCAATACATTCCCATTTCACCTTCCGGTCAGGGACAAGCACGGTCACTTTCATTTTGTTTATGAAATTTCC
>DASULB010000261.1:0-4587 GCA_036278455.1 Chitinophagaceae bacterium
GCACGGTTTCTGGGCCGGTTATCCCGCGAAAACGGCCATGGGCAGTTGGGGCAACTTTGTATCGGTGGTGAAAAAACGCGCTCCTTATATCGCCGTTACAAAGGGGACGCGCTCCTTCCCCTGGCGGGTGGCCATCATCACCGATGATGACCGGGAACTCCTCTCAAATGAACTGATCTATAAATTAGCCAGCCCCTCAAAGGTTCATGATGCCGCCTGGATTAAGCCCGGCAAGGCAGCCTGGGAATGGTGGAGCGATGCCATGCTGCCGGGCGCCGACATCCCGTCGGGGATGGACAACCGCAATACGGCCCTTTATAAATATTATGTTGATTTTGCCGCTAAATATAACCTTCAATATGTCCTGATTGACGCAGGATGGTCTAATATATTTCATTTGAGTAAGGTCAACCCTAAAATTGATATCAGGGAGGTGATCTCCTATGCAAAAAAGAAAAAGGTGGGCGTGTTCCTGTGGTGTGTGGCGTCCACGTTGATGGATAGCCTCAAGGGTAACATGAATTATTTGAAAAACCTGGGGGCGGCGGGCATCAAGGTCGATTTTTTTGACAGGAATGATCAGCAAACCATTGGATGGTATGAAAAAATCGCAAGTGCTGCTGCAAAGGATAGGCTGATGATCGATTTTCATGGCTGCAGCGAACCCACAGGGATGCAAAGGACCTATCCGAATATCCTGAATTTTGAGGCCGTTCGCGGCAATGAATGCAATAAATGGGATACCACCTCGAATCCTGATTATCACCTGCTGTTCCCTTTTATACGGATGCTGGGAGGTCCGTTGGATTATACACCCGGATCGATGCGGAATGCCACCAGGGCTGCGTTTAAGCCTTTAGGGCATGGCATACCCTTTACCCAGGGAACACGTTGCCATGAACTTGCCATGTATGTGCTGCTTGATCAACCGCTGGCCATGTTATGCGGTTCTCCGACGAATTATGAAAAGTATCCGGATATCATGAAATTCCTGTCTGCCGTGCCAACGGTTTTTGATGATACAAAAGTGCTTAAGGCGGAAGTAGGGAAATACGCGATGGTGGCAAAGAAAAAGGGAAACAGCTGGTATGTCGGTGCGATGACAAGTTGGAGTCCCCGTGAACTGACACTGGATTTCTCCTTCCTCCCCAAGGGAACGGCCTATCAGGCGGATGTTTATACTGATACGCCCACTTCAAATGAGGACGCGGAACGTTACCGGCATAAGGTAATAAAGATTGACCGTCAATCTACGCTGCAACTGCACCTTTCTTCCGGTGGCGGCGCGGTCATCTATCTGCATCCTTCACTAAAGGGATAACCGATTATTGTCTGCGGGTTCGCTCCTGTCCTGTATGATTTTTGTAGTCAGGCCCGTTCGTTTTCGCAGAACTCACTACCCTGTATTATTTTGGAAATTAAAGAACGCCCAATTTCAATCTCCCAAGCGCTCATTTTTCTGACGATATTTATTGGGTGAGACGCCCATCACTTTACAGAACAGCCTGGAAAAATAATAGGGATCCTCATAGCCGACTTTAGAGGCGATCTCTTTTATCCTGAGTGAGCTTTGATCCAGGAGCTGGCAGGAGTAGTGAATTTTTAACCGTATAAAATATTCGATGGGGGACCGTCCCGTCTTGTTTTTGAACAGTGTTGAAAAATGGGAAGTGGAATAATGGAATTGCTTTGCAAGCTCCTCTATGGTAAAAGATTTATGGATATTGGATTTCAAAAAAAAGACAGCCTCCGATATCAGGTCATGTTCCTGATAACCCGTTGTTTTCATCTCCGGAAACATGAACAGTGAAATGAACCGGTAGATGCATAGGTTGGCGTATCCGATATTAACAGGAGAGTAATCACCTTTCAGGGCGTTATACATTTCTTCCCATGCAGTGATAAAACGTTCGTCATATTTGATGGGTGTTGGTTGAAGATAACGCTCTACATGTAAAAATTCATTGAGTTCAGAGAGCCTCGAGCCAGTGAAATGTACCCAATAGATGGTCCAGGGGTCCATGATATCCGCCTGGTAGCGGTGAAAATGATGGGATGGTAAAATAGCAAAGTGGTTTGCCGTTAATTCAAAGCTGCCATGATGGGTATCATAGTACCCTTTGCCCCCCAGGCAATAAAAAAGAATATCGTCATCGCAACCCTTTTTTCGTTCCATATAGTGCAGGGAAGCCTTGGGAAAGAAGCCTAAATTCGTAATATACAGGGAATTGAGAAAGCTTTGGCTTCTCAGAAACTTGTCCTGGACGGAAACAGGTACCTTGATTTGTTTCTCTCCTATGAATCCATCACTTTTCCCAAATGTATGCATGATTAACTTCTTAGAAAATGAATGATGTACGGCGCTCACCCCTACTTACATCCGTTATGCTGTTTCAATCAAACATTAAAATTAACACTTGTTGCTAAACCCTGCAAAAGGTTATTGATGAAATAGCTTTTTTCCGGGGGAAACCCTCTATCGTGGTAAAGTCCATCAAAACCATATAATAAGCTATTGTATATCCTTACCGGGTGCAACTATCTTTGCAGGAAGTAATCAACAGAAAATCAATACAGTTTATTAGTGAAAGTCATTTGGAAGGGTTGTCAGCATAAGCGAATGTTTAAAGTTTAATGATTTTCTTCCTTAGATTTATGCGGACGGCCTAAGGAGATAGAGAAGGTCATGGGCCCTATGTTTATCCATGTTGCCATGCATAGGTATAGGTTGGCATCGAAGCCACCGTGGTGAGTCAATCGCGAAACAGCTTCTTAAAGGGGACGTTAAGAGAAGCCGGTGTCTTGCAGACATCGGTCTGAGTGACATTTCTTTACAGGGATTTCCTCTGAGACATGCGTTTAAGCTGCCAGGTCCGGTGCGAAAGTTACGGTAAACTTCTACGCACGCCATTTAGTCCCGGCGGTAACCGTAATTTTATCCATCATTTGTGTAAATATTACCATTGGATAAGACCCGGAAAATCGGAATTTTTGCATGGTGTATTCTTTACGTTTATCCTAAATCGAATCGTATGATCTCCAGAAGAAAGTTTTTACAGAACAGCGGCGGTGTCGGCTTGCTGGGTCTGGCGCCGGCGGTAGCCGCGGCCGAAAGCCTGATGCCGGGCATGCGCCTTGAAAATACGGGCATGCAGCTTGTTTTGCCCATCAACGGACGCTGGGACTTCTGTTTTGATCCGCAGGATAAAGGGATTACCGGCAAATGGTTCGCTGCGCCGGATAAGGTGACGGCCTGGAAGCAGGTCCAGGTGCCCCATACCTGGCAGGTAAATCCGGAACATGTCGAATATTTCGGGAGCGCCTGGTACAGGAAAGATTTTTATGCGCCTTCAGACTGGAAGACCAAAACGGTCAGGGCGGAATTCGAGGCCGTTTATCATTCGGCACGCGTATGGCTGAATGGACAACCTGTCGGAGAGCATCTCCTCAAAGGATATACTGCATTTTTTCTGGACCTTACCGCCGCGGTAAAAGCAGGGGCCGTCAATACACTGGTCGTGCAGGTGAATAATGCATTCAACGAAGATATGCTGCCCCGTGGACACTCTTACGACTGGGCGGCAGATGGCGGCATCACCAGGCCGGTAAGCCTGCATGTTACCGAACCCACCTTTGCCGAGCGCATCGCGGTCACGGCCATTCCCGATCTGGCAAGTAAACGGGCGCCTGTGAGCACCACCGCGGTGTTTGCCAATAAAAGCAAGCAATCCGTTACACTGGAGGCCAGTGGCCGCATCCGGGAGGAAAAAACGGCAACCGTTGCCGCGCATATCAGCCCGCAACAGATCAAACTAAAGGCTGGCGAGACCCGGGCGGTCGCCCTGGCGGATGTGGTTGTGAACGCACCGCTCCTGTGGCATTTTGATCATCCTGATCTCTATGTGCTGGAGCTTGAATTATGGAAAGACGGTAAATTGATGCATACGCTTTCGACTACTTTTGGTATCCGTAAAATTGAGGTCAGGAAAGACGCCGGATTTTACCTGAACGGCGAACGCGTCCGGATCATGGGGGTGGAGCGCATGGGAGGGAGCAATCCGGAATATGGGATGGCAGAACCCGGAGAGTGGATCACCCATGATCACCGGGACCTTAAATTCCTCAACTGTGTCTTTACCCGGGCCCATTGGCAGCAGGATAAGCGGGTCCTGGATTATTGCGACCGGCATGGCATTTTTATTCAATCCGAAGTGCCGACCTGGGGGTCCGCTACCTTTAAAGGCATGGAAACACACATTTCTGATGTCATTATGAAAAACGGGCTGGAGCAATTGAATGAAATGATCGACCGGGACAGGAATCATCCCTGTATTTTTTCCTGGGGATTGTGTAATGAGATTGGCGGACAGAATCCGCCCGCTTATGAGTTTGCCGCCAACATGCTTAAAGAAGCCAAGAAATTAGATCCGCAGCGGTTATGTTCATACGCTTCCAATTCCCTGGAGAAGACTCCCGGCAAGGACGTTTCCGGATTAATGGATTTTGTGGAATGGAATGAATATTACGGGAGCTGGTATAAAGGGACCGTCCAGGATATGGAAAATAACCTGGAGGAGATCCATAAGG
>DASULB010000262.1:0-2410 GCA_036278455.1 Chitinophagaceae bacterium
AACCTGCTTCAATATTCTACAATGCTACTCTTAATCCCATTGAAAAATGGTTAGAGGCGATGGAAGAGAATAAAAATTTATACGAAGCCTTGCTGAAAAGCGAAAGGGAAAAGGTTTCCTTGCTGGAGAAATTGTTGGACAAGGCAACAAATACCACCTCCTGAATACGACGTTTTTTTGGCACCCTCATTTTTAGCATGCCAGATTATTCCCCTGTTCTATAAAAGGTTAAAGGCCTATCTGCCGCCATTTTAGCCATTGTATATCCCGCCTTCCAATATCGACGAAACTTCTGCCTGGCTACCTGCTATCCGCTACATCCATCACTACCGGATTCCACTATAATCTCTTTGAAGAATTCTACCAGGATGATAGCCTAAAATAGGCTTGGGCCACCGCTACGCCATAGCGTGCGATAATCAAAAGCCCGCCATTTCCTATGACGGGTTTTTGGTCATTTAGAAAGAGGTAACGCACTTACCAACACATCTACTGCTTCCTCGTGGAAAAGGAATACGGGAAATCCGCTTCCTTGGTACCACGGCTTTTATTGGGTTGATCCCCCATGGTGACGTTCAAAGAACCGCCCTTCTGGATATCAAAATGGTCGATCCAGTTCTTATCATATACTTTCCCGTCCAATGTCATCTTTTGCACATACATGTTTTGCGGGTCGTTGTCGGGCGCATTAATGACGAATTGCTTGCCGTTCTCGAGGTTCAAAGTGATTTTCTTGAATAAGGGTGCACCGAATACATATTGGGTGCTTGCCGGGCAGACGGGATAAAAGCCCATCGCTGAAAATACATACCAGGCGGAGGTCTGTCCGTTATCCTCGTCACCGCAATAGCCATCGGGGGTGGCCTGGTACAACTTATTCATCGTTTGCCGCACCCAATACTGCGCCTTCCAGGGCGTGCCCGCGTAGTTATACAGGTAAATCATGTGCTGGATGGGTTGGTTCCCATGGGCATACTGCCCCATGCCGGCGATCTGCATCTCACGGATCTCATGGATCACCCCGTGGTAATAGCTGTCATCAAATACCGGCGGCATCACAAAAATGGAATCCAGCATTTTCACAAATTCCTGCCTGCCTCCCATGAGGCCGATCAGCCCGTGGATATCATGAAAAACCGACCAGGTATAATGCCAGGCGTTGCCTTCGGTAAAGGCGTCCCCCCATTTGAACGGATTAAAAGGGGTCTCAAAGGAGCCATCCTTGTTCTTGCCCCGCATGAGTTTGGTGGAGGGGTCAAAAAGATTGCGATAGTTCTGACAGCGTTTGGCATAAAGGTCGATCTCTGATTGCGGGCGGTGCAGCGCCTTGGCCAGCTGATAAATAGCAAAATCATCGTAGGCGTATTCCAGTGTCCGGGCCGCATTCTCATGAATGCCCACATCATAGGGGACATAGCCCATCTCATTGTAATATTTTACGCCCTTTCGGCCTACAGCATCGATAGGACCCTCATTATTGGCATCTTTGATGAGCGCCTGGTATAAAGTATTAATGCCATAACCCCGCAGCCCTTTGATATAGGCGGCCGATACGATGGAGGCCGAATTATTACCCACCATGACATTGCGGTAGCCCGGTGCCGACCATTCAGGCAAAAAACCGCCTTCCTTGAAATCATTGACGAGGCCTTTTTGCATTTCCACATTGATGGAGGGGTACATCAGTGTGAGGAAGGGATACAGCGCCCGGAAGGTATCCCAGAATCCGGTACCGCCAAACATATAGCCAGGCAATACCTTGCCGTTATAGGGGCTGTAATGGACTATTTTACCGGCGGCGTTCACCTCATACAGTTTCAGCGGGAAAAAGAGCATCCGGTACAGACAGGAATAAAAGGTCCTGGTTTGATCCACCGTGCCGCCGGAGACCAGTATACGGCCCAATTGTTTATTCCAATCAGCCTTCGCCTTCTGCTCGGTGGTGGCAAAATCATCGGTACCGATCTCTCTTTTTAGATTCAGTTCCGCCTGATCAAAACTGATGAAAGAAGAAGCGACCTTCATGCCTATCTTCTCCCCACGGTAGGTTTTAAACCCGATCACGGCACCTACATGGTCTGCCTTATAGGTGAGGGTGTCCCTGGCCAGCTGCTTGCCATGCCAGGCGGCGGCCATCGTGAAGGGATGATCGAGGTGGATGACAAAATAGTTCTTGAAATTCTCCGGCACGCCGCCGCTGTTGCGGGTCGTATAACCGATGATCTTTTGCTCCTTGGGGAGGATCTTGATGTAAGACCCCCTGGCGTAGGCATCTATGACAATAAAGGAACTGTCGCTTTGGGGGAAAGTAAAGCGGAACTGTGCTGCCCTGGCCGTGGGTGTGATCTCTGTTCTGACATCCGCCTCGGCCAGATACACCTTATAGTAATAAGGCTTGACAACTTCCGTT
>DASULB010000263.1:0-3552 GCA_036278455.1 Chitinophagaceae bacterium
GTCGGCTGCTTTGGGATAAGTGAATGTATTGGTAGCATCAATCACCAATAAATCAACCCGTGCATCAGTGAGCAACTGAATATTTCTCAACTGAACCCAATAGTCGTCCCCTCTGTAATACCCGTATACAGGCCTGCCCCAATAGTACATTCCTCCACCTCCCCAATAAGGACTATCAAAATCACTCAGCACTTCCGGATGTTCACAGACAATTCTACTGAGGTCCCAATATTTAGCAGACGTTCCCTTCCCTTGCCACAAGAAATAAAAAAGTGCAACATGCTTATCGGGTTTTAGCGAACCTGCTTCTTTATTTTGTGGCAATATGCGGCCTAATGCGTCAGTACCTGCAAGTGGTTGGCAAACACAACACTGACAGATGAGTATGCTGAAGATAAAGATAAAAAACTGTACCGGATATTGTTTAATAACTGTCATATATAACTATTATCTTCAAGACGATCCTCAATATATTTTTCTGTTACGGGAAATATAGATCAAAACGTAAGGGTAATCTCCATTCCTATGCAGGGTGTGGTCTTTTTATAAGGTATCCAAAGAAGCGGATGTGATCTACTTTACAAAATAATGATAATTGAACCTTCCTATCGGCGCTACATCACCATTGGTCCAGAAATCCATAATATTGCCATCATGCTGCATATTGTCTGACCATTTAAACTCAAAATCTGGATCTCCGGCTGTCTCCAAAACCGCACGGGGAATTCTGATTTCAAGTT
The DNA here is from genome assembly GCA_036278455.1 of Chitinophagaceae bacterium. GTDB lineage: Bacteria > Bacteroidota > Bacteroidia > Chitinophagales > Chitinophagaceae > FW021-bin31. The sequence continues at coordinate 741 of DASULB010000263.1, forward strand.
TATTACCTTTAACTGCGTAATCCACCAGGGCAACAGGCCGCCAATTCCACCCTTTCTTACTACGCTCCAGAAGCGCTTTTTTGCCGGGATTGATACGGTTAACGACAAAATCATAGCCCTCCCATCCCGTCGCATAATTCCGGTCAATATCTATAAAAAGCCGCATCCAGGCGGGATCATCCGCGGGGCTAAGGGCGTCAACTGTTTGAACATAGAAATAGATGTACTGGTCGTCGCGGGCGACTTTGGACAAGACAATATCATTCCTGCCAGTATTATTAAGATAATGCAGATTTCCCCAGCCTGCACTGTTACGATGTAACGTATTTCCTTTATAGGATGTAAAAGAAGGGCCTACATTTGCCCATTCATCAAACTTTCCATCCATGAGAATCGTTTTGGAGGATGTGGAGGCTTGTTCGGGTGACACGCCTTTAAACTTCCTGATATTTGCAACCATCTGGTAATAATAATCATCCTTATGTCCTCCTTTCATCGGCTCAATATCCCGGCTCCGCTCTTCGCTAAACTCATCGGGAAAAGCATTGGGTTGTTGTTGCCACAGTTTATAGCGTCCTGCTATCCATTCATTCCAACCGGTAATAAAGATAAATTCAGGGTCCATCTTCAAAGCCCTATCCCACTGCTCCTGGAAATTATAGCCATAATTAACCGCTCCAGGTGTATTGATCTGACCATGCGCGTTGGTATAGCTCCTGCCGAAAGCGCCTGGTGCGTTCATGGCTGTAAGCCCCCTCGCCTTAGACCAGTTCTGTGCCACGCCTACGGTTACTTCTTCAAAACGGCCATCGGGGTCCTTTACAAATCCATGTTGAGGGTATATCTGCAACCATCCCCATTGATCAGCACGGGCGGGGCCTTTGTCATACACCGGCTGTCCCGGACGAAAAGTAAAGAATTCCCTGATTTGCTTATGCAGTTTGGTGGCTGCAGGGTTTCCCGGGACATCCTTTAACATCTCCGGGTAAGCCATGATGAGTGGCTTGCCTTTCCAGTAAAACCAGAGATCTCTATACAATCCCGGTTTGTACAGATTGTTGTAAATCTTCTCAATAGCCTCAAGACTGCCTTGTGATGGGCCGAAGGCAAGAATAAAAGCGATCTGAGGCGTCTTAACGCCATCTTTTCTGGCCTGGGAAAATGCCTTGCATAACGCCATATAAGACTTCTGCCACGTGAGGTTACCGTTGGTACAATCAAAGATAATCACATCTACCCCCGCATCGGCCAGCATTTCGGCGTGTTTACGCAACACCCAGCGATCCGTGTCCAAATAATAGCCAAATAATGGCTCCCCCCAATAATACGGAGCATTTTTGCTCGGCCATATCGGATCATTGTAATTATCTATGGCCTCTGGTTTCTCCTTGAGGATCCGGGTAGTGTTATAGGGTCCGATATTAGCTTTGGCCTGCCGGGTATGCCAGGTCCAGTAAAAAAGGCCTACAAATTTATCCTTTCTGGGGCCTCCGACTTCTTTATAACCAGGCAGTTTTCTCCCCAACGCATCAGTCGCTGAAAGGTTGGCACATTGGCCTGGTGAATTGGACTGCGCTTTTAGCGGCATGTAGGAAATCAGGCCCAAAACCACGAAGAACATACTTTCGGTACCTTTTTTAACTAACTGGTGCAGCGATAATGTCATATAAGGCATGGTTGGTATTTTGTTATATGGTCTATCTCCCTCAAAGTGGGTGATCATCTATTTTCGTCACAGGATCCAGCATTGATAATGCCTCTTATCCTTGATCTCTACTTGCATATGCCCTTCACTCCGATAAGATAATGCAGATTTTCGATATTGTTCGTTATTCACTGTTAAAAGTCTTTATGTTGTTCATCTCCGGTATCTGTGATCGACACACTTTCCCTTCATAGTATCATTATCCAGGGCTGTAGTAAATCAAATAGGCTTATCCTGAGTGCTCTTGTGCTAATCGAGCCACCCTGGATTCTGCCAGTTATCACCCGAAAGACCAATAACCTTATTAGTCTCATCCTGATCAATCGGATACATCAGGTACTTAGCGGATGAGCAGTTCCGGTCTTCAAATTTGAAACGGGAATACTTTAAGCTTGATCCTTCTTTGGTGATCTTCATCCCTGTAACAAATTTATCGGTCTTATCCAGAATCTTCCAACGACGCACATCAAAAAAACGCTGTCCTTCAAAAGCAAACTCCACCCTACGTTCATTCCGATACTTCTTTTCAAAGTCTGCCTTGGACATTCCAAGCGGAAAATCAGGCATCCCGGCCCGGGCCCTTACAAAATCCACGGCCTCCCTGGCAGTCATGGACTGCCCTCCTATTTTAACCGGAACGTCAGGCCCAACAGCATGATAAGCGCATTCTGCAAAATTCATATAAAGTTCGGCCAGCCGGAATAGTCTGATGGCACCATCCGCATTGTTGTTCTGCCCTGACTTATAGTTGTTAAATTTGCGCAGATAATACCCGGTCCTGGTATGTTTACGGTTAAGAGTGGAAATTTCTTCGTCCCCACCTACGTATGTTTCCACCTCTTTGCCAGAAGGCTGGTTCAGGTTTCTTATTGCCCCATTGTAGTAAATGGATGCGTAAAAGCGGGGATCACGTCCGGCATAGGGATTATTTTTGTCATAGCCTGATGCCGGATTCACAATGGGGTTCAGCCTGTCGGCATCCGAATAACCGGTGATGGGTGCCTTTCCATTAGCCATTTCATAGCAATCCACCAGGTCCTGTGTAGGACAAGGGCCTGCCTTTTCCATCCCGATCTTGGTGGGCAGTCCGGCATTTTTCCAAACGTC
>DASULB010000264.1:0-10409 GCA_036278455.1 Chitinophagaceae bacterium
GCAAAATAAAAAGCGCCTCCTTACCGAGCGACGTCCTGTATTACTTTTGCCAGCCGTTGGTTTCTTTACCAAAGCTTCGGTTACCAACCATTGCCCCATGCATTTCTTAAAGGCATCCAATAGTCGTCTGTTGTTCTCGTATTGCTTTATAACGGCCGAGAATCATTAAAAGATCAATAACCCGCATTCTGCTTATAAACCCCTTCCGCCCAATGCATCTGATTTTGCGGAATAGGCATATATTCGTCACGTCCGGGCGTAAAATGGGCCACGTCCAGCCAGGAACGATCGCGCCTCTTTTCTTTGGCAAAATAGGCATTCATGACCTTGCCCGCAATTCCCCAACGAACGATATCATACCATCTTTCTCCTTCCATGGCAAACTCAAGCCTATCTTCCCACATCAGGGCCTGCCATGCGAAATCATGCGTCCAGTTGCAGTTGACGCCATCCTGATAAAGCGCTATCTTATAAGGCAAGGTCGGTTTTCCATTGGCAAACTTCAATAAAGTGGTACTGTTTGCCGCACGTTGCCTGATCTCGTTAATGATGGGCAAAGCCTCTTTTTCGCGATCTAGTTGTATCAGTATTTCCGCCTTCCATAACAACACCCTGTCGTACCGGATAGCGGATACGTTCTTTGAGTTCCACATCCAGAAAAGATTTACCAGATAGGGACTTCCCGCCTGCACATTTTCTTTAAGGGAACTGAAGTATCCATAAGCAACGGGCGTCCTGGATCCGCTGCTGTCAAACAGTAAATTGGTTTGATATTTCCAGGGAAGGCCCGGTATTCCCACTGTATGCCCTATCCTCGGATCCCAGCTATTATCCGCGAAGTAGGCATCTTTGTTCTTGATATCTTCATCATTAAAGGTGTTAAAAAGTGGCAGCCCGTTGTTACCCACCCTGAAAGCATTCACCATATTATAAGAAGGCTTGTGAAAATCACAACAACTGAAATATGGCGGCCACCACGGTGCATTAAGCGGGGTGCCACCATTCAGATTTCCATTGGGCGTTCCGTCATCGTGCGAATACTGCCACTCCCAGATGGAGCCAGTGGTATTATTATCATATTTGGCCAAAAAATTATGCGCAAACTCCGGTGTCAGGCTGTATTGTTTGCTGTTGATAATATCATCCAGATAAGTAAGCGCCTTCCGAAGTGTGGCTTTATTAATGTTGACCACCTCGTTTTTATCATTTTCTTCATAAGCCATCCACATCAGGCAATTGGCCGCCTCGGCTTCTGCCGCATATTTGGTGGGCCTCCCTTTATCACTTTGTGTGGCCGGTAATACTTTGGCCGCTGCAACAAAATCCTGCAGGATACCATTCCAGATAAACAGGTCATTTTTTGCTGTATCGGGATGATTAGGAATCAATTTAATGGAATCGGCAGTTACCTTTTCTGTAAAATAAGGTATCCACTTGTACCACCTTTTTAGTTGCAAATACATCACCCCTCTTAGAAAACGCATCTCTGCAATCCTTTCATCTTTTAAAGGATAGTTGGTAGTGGTAAGCTTGTCAAGTGCTGTAAGGGCTGCATTGCATCTGGAAATCCCCTCATAAGAACCATACCAGCAGCCGTCATTATTGCCGACATTGGAAGTAACCAATGAAAATACTTCCATCTGGTACCAGGGCGCCTGGTCAGACAATCCTCCCCCTCCCTTATAAGAATCATCTGATTTTATATCCGCCAGCCAGGGAGATAGCTTTACCCCAAGCGTTGCTTCGTGAGGTATCCATGCGTACGCCGCGATGACCAGTCCGTCCACCGCTTCGGGTTTGCTTACATCGGCCACCGTGATGACGCCTTGCGGCTTTACGTCAAGAAAACCTTTACAATTTGTTAATGTAAAGATCACCGTCCCTAATATGATATAATTAATTATCTTTTTCATAATTGTTCATTATTTAAAATCACCATGCATTTGATTGAAGGCTACCGCCCTGTTAAAACGATACATCTACTCCTGTCTTAAAGGTCTGAGGCCGTACATACGGATTACCGTATGAGCTGCCTCCCGGCGTTTCGGGGTCAGGCCCGGTGAAAGCATTGGCGCCCCAAGATTTTTTGATGTTGATCAAATTCATAGCCAACACATAAATCCGAAATTTTTCCATCCCGAATCGTGAAATAAACCTTGACGGAAGACTGTAACCAATCTGGATATTGCGAAGCTTCAGGTAGTCTCCCGATTCCATAAAATATGTGGACATCCTGAGCTCGTCATTGGCGTTGGTAAGTGACAGGGCGGGGATATTTGAACCGGGATTGGCAGGCGACCAGGCATCCAATACGCGGGTTGGGTGGTTAAATCCCTTCTGTACCCATACGTTCCAGAAATCACTGTATGATTTCCAGCCATCATAAACGGTATTTCCCGCCACCCCTTGCCAGAACATATAAAAATCAAAGTTTTTATAGCTGGCATTAAAACTGATTCCAAACTCCACCTTGGGATCCCAGCTGCCTATCCAAGTCTGATCATAGTCATAGTCAACAGTATCATCCGGTTTTCCGTTGGGGCCGGACAGGTCCTCATACCTGATCCTGCCCAGACCTTTGCCGGGCTGCACCGGAGAATTATCCACTTCCTTCTGGCTTTTAAAAATACCGTCAGTAATAAATCCGTAGTATGAATGGAGCGGGCGTCCCTGGATATCATCTCCTTTCAGCGCGCTCCCGCCATAAGTATATCTGACAGCAGTAGGCAGATTAGTGATCTCATTATGGTTATGGCTTATATTCCCACTGATACTATAGCTGAATGCCTTATCGGGATTGCCTTGGTAGGAAAGGACTAACTCCACACCCTGGTCGCTCATATCCGCTGCATTCACGTATTGATAGCCCCCTTCCCCAATCGTGCCCAGGTAAGGCGGCTGGAATAACATACCGTTGGTGGCCTTATGGTAATAGTCAAAAGACCCCGTTAGTCTTTGATCGAAAAAACCAAAATCAACGCCCACATCTGCCTGTTTGGATGTTTCCCATTTCAGGTTCTCATTCCCTGTGCGTGCCCTTAGGTATCCTGAAGGATTATTACCGGTTTCATTTCCGGCAATCGCATAGGATGTGGCGTTATAATCAGAAACAAAATATGTTTCGGTGGCGCCTGTCGGAAGCTCAATAGAGTTACCATTTACACCCCAGCTTGCCCTGAGCTTCAGGTCCGATATGGCGGGAATATCCTGTATGAATTTTTCATTGCTGAGCCGCCAGCCAGCGGATACCGCCGGGAAAAGCCCAAACTGATTGTTTTTTCCAAATTTGGAGGATCCGTCATAGCGAACAGAAGCGGACAATAAATATTTTGAATTATAAGCATAATTTACCTTTCCAAAATAAGAAAGAAAGTTATACTTATCCCCGCTCCCGCTCATGGCCATATTGCCCGTAGCCGTACTTAAATAAGCATAATCATAATTCTGAAACTGCAGGTCCTGGCGGCTTGCATCGGTAGTCTCTGTCCCAACTTCATTGGCTTCCATCCCCACAAGGGCGTCCAGGTCATGTTTACCGGTATGAAATTTATAATCCAGGGTATTGGTTAAATCTAAAATTGACTTCCACCAATACCATTGATCCACGCTGTTGATATCATTCAGTTTCCCACCGCCCTCTTTGTATTTAAAGGTAATGGTCCGGTGATTTCCTTCCGTATAAATAAGTCCCAGCTGGGAATGAAGCGTAAAATGATTTAAGAAAGCTACATCGGCATAAACGTCCCCAATCACTTTATTGTATTTATTGCGATTATCCTTATTCAGGGTTAGTTCCCGCACCGGGTTCCAATAATCATCCATTCCGAGCCCGACGGCGGTTCCACCCCATCCGCCATCAGTAGTATGTACGGGAATGATCGGCGGCTCTACCAAGGCATCATGTACGGTGCCGTCGCTATTGGCTGTGCTCATGTTCAAACGCGATACCTCCAGATTCTCTCCGATGGTAAAATGATCATTAATCACTTTATAATTTGTGTTAAGCCTCACGGTAAATCGCCTGTAACCTGTATAAATCATCGTGCCGTTATTTTCAAAGTAGTCAAGTGATAATAAGGAAGTCGCTTTTTCACTTCCACCGGATACGGTGATTTGATGATTATTTTGGAGTCCTAAATGGCTGATGGCATCCAGCCAATTGGTATTGGCAGAGGGCATGGTATGATCGTCATTCAGCCATGCAATAGGGGTAGCTTTATCAAGGACCGGAATTCCCTGATCGTTTTTATGCCATTGATACGTATAAATCTGGGTTACCTTATTGGGGTCCTGGCCATCATTCACAGCAGACTGCCATAATGCACGGCCATATTGCTGGGTGTTCATCATGGGTATTTTATTCAGATAAGCAGCAAAGCCAACGGTGCCCTGGTACCTGATTGTTGTTTTCCCGGGTTTGCCCTTTTTAGTTTCAATAAGGATCACGCCGCCGGCGCCCTGCGCACCATAGATACTGGCAGAAGCGGCATCTTTCAATACCTGCATGGATGCGATATTACCCGCGTTCAGGTCCCTGAGATTCATACCGGGTGCCGGTACGCCATCAACCACGATCAAGGGGGGCGCCCCGTTTACCGAAGTCTGACCCCGTATTTGAATACCCACATTCCCGGTGGGATCGCCATCGGTGGTGATGTGCATGCCCGGAACCTTTCCCTGTAATGCTTTCAGGATGTTGGTAGAGCCATGATTCTTTTCTATCTCATCCGCATTGACGATCGAAATAGCGCCGGTCAGGTTGGCCTTCTTCTGCGTCATATAACCCGTGACGATCAGTTCATTTAAGTTCTTTGATGATGATACCAATAGTACATTAATCGTTGTGCGTCCATTAACAGCAATCTCCGTCTGCTGATACCCGATGCTGGAAAAAACCAGCGTAGCATTCGATCCCGGTACCGACAAAGTGTATTGTCCGTCGCTATTAGTGGTAGTTCCGGTGGTAGTACCCTTTACAGCAACACTCACCTCGGGCAAAGGCTTTCCCCCGTCTTTGGAAGTTACCTTGCCCTTTACAGTTATTTGTTGCGCAAAACCGGGTGCCGAACTTCCAACCAGTAGCAGGCCTGTCATCACCAATAGCAACAATGCTTTGGGCATCTGCATGGCGAGCCCGTGAGAAAGAGGCAAAATTTGTTTTTTCATGGTTATGGATATTTATGACGTGATAAATTTGCTGGCCTGCTTTTATCATCGGGTTTAATTGTCCTAAAAACAAATTTAAACACATTCAGAAGCCCCTTTTCCCACATTGTAAGCAAATACTGATACAATATTGGCAATTTCTATTTTGCGTTGAACAAACCTCTTCATTCATAAAGCCTTATGAAGCCAACTCGCCTAAAATGGATATCGGCTATAACTTACAGATAACCACAAACAAAATCCTTCATGATAGCACAGTAGCATCCTGCAACAAAACCGGCATCATTCCCTGCAAAACTGAAAATGTCAACCCGGGCTTATTGAAGAAGAAAATCTGTAGTCCACAAACAAAGACTTAAAAAAATTCGAGGGCCCTGTTTTATACACCTTTCGGCCGTGTGAGTTGCAGATGGAGCTTAAAGAATTGAAAGGCCTCCAAATACCTGTTATCGAGAGAAGCTGGTAAAAGAAAGAGTTGTCGGGAAAGAGGACCCCACTGCCCTGCAATATTTGAACTTGCAGGCTTTTTTGCGCTGTTGTACAGGCCTGTTTTCAAAACCCCTCAAATTCGATGGGTTTTGAAAAACAATATAACCCGTCCGGAAAGCTGCGTAAAAATTAGCCTGATCTTTGTGCTTTTTTCAACCGGAGAGCGTTCACAGTCAGAAGATCGCTTTTTCTTACTGTTAACCAATTAAATATATAACACCATGGACCCTTATTCAGATACCTATTCCTGGCTGATGATGGAAGACCTTGATCAGGAGAACAACGGTCCGTTAAACAATCCCAGAGATCTGGATCCCCTGATGGAACGGATAGGCGACGCGCATTATGTGTTATTGGGCGAAGCCTCTCACGGCACCCATGAATATTATACCTGGCGAACCGCCATCTCCAAACGGTTGATCGAAGAGAAAGATTTTAACTTTATCGCCGTTGAAGGCGACTGGCCTGATTGTTACAAGGTCAACCGCTTTGTGAAGGGGTATATGGATGCGAATAGTGGCGCCCATGATTTGCTGGACAGTTTTGACCGCTGGCCAACGTGGATGTGGGCCAATTGGGAGATTATGGCACTTATCGAATGGCTTAGGAAGCGTAATGATGCGCTGGTCAGGCCAAAGAAAGCCGGTTTTTACGGATTGGATGTATACAGCCTCTGGGAATCCATGAGGACGCTGATTGACTATTTGCAAAAAACAGACCCCACCGCGGCAGATATTGCCAAAAAAGCGATCAACTGTTTTGAGCCTTACGGGGAAGACTGGCAACAGTATGTCAGTTCGCTTCATGACGTTATGGCCTCCTGCAAAGATGAAGTGGTGACCCTTCTGAGCGAAATCACCAGGCGTTCGGCTTATTATGACATGGACCCGGAAGCTTCGCTCAATACCAGGCAAAACGCCTACATCGCCGTAAATGCCGAGCAATACTACAGCAGCATGCTGTCTTTTGATGATCATTCCTGGAATATCAGGGATATCCACATGGTGAACACACTTGACAGGATCATGGATTTTCACGGCCCGGAAGCCAAAGCCATCCTTTGGGCGCACAATACCCACATTGGCGACGCCCGGTTCACCGATATGAAAAAAGCGGCAATGGTGAATGTAGGCCAGCTGGTGCGGGAACAACACGCTGAAAAAGATGTGGTTTTGGCAGGCTTTGGTTCTTACCAGGGAACCGTGATCGCCGGGGAGACCTGGGGAGCCCCCATGAAAGAAATGGAGGTTCCTGCTGCCCGAAAAGGAAGTGTAGAGGATCTTCTACACCAGGAATATCCGGGGAACCGGCTACTGATCCTGGATAAATTCAATAAAAAAGAGAGGCTAAAGAAAACCCTACCACATCGTGCCATCGGGGTGGTATATGATCCCGGCCATGAACAATATGGGAATTATGTACCCACCGAACTCAACCCGCGTTATGACGCTTTTTTATACATCGACCAAACACAGGCCTTGCATCCTTTGCATATTGAACCAAAAAGTGGTGAAATACCCGAATCCTATCCATTTGGATTTTGAGGGGACATGTAGGGAGAATGCAGTTTACACGATTCGGAAAGATATTTTTTACGCATACGCGATTTTATGGATCCTTATTCCAGATCTCTCATGCTTTCTCCGGATACAATTTACTTTGTTTCCAAAAATAACGTTCCGGGATTTCCTCTATCCTACAGGTGGCTATGCCTTGCAAATCCCTGCACGGGCCGCTTTGCCGGCTGACGCGTAACCGGCGAGGTAGAGCGCTTTGGCCGAAAACCCTCATAACCGGCGCAGATCAACAGTGCTGGTACTCATTTGTTTGCCATCCCCGGTAAAGCGTCTGCCCGTCTCGTGCCATTTGCCATTTTCCATTGTTACGGTATATTCATTTTGTATAGCAGTTGGTTTGTCAGGATACATCACGGTTACGGTAAAGGACTCCTGCTGATCGCCTTCGGTGAGGGCCCGAATATAACCAACCTGTCACTACCCCCGGATTTATCTGATGCCACTTACCTAAATCATTAAAAAATTTTCTGGTCCGGTTAATTAAACAAGGCGTCCATTTTAATTTCATTATCCACCAGTTGCTGCTTATATTCATTATCTGCCACACCGTAAGTGGTTATGAAAGTGAGTAACAACCCTTTTCCGGGAGTTATGCTTTCACGAAAGGCGGCAGTCTTTTGCTGCAATAGCTGACTATACCGTTTATCAATGACAAACTGTTTTGTACTGCATTTTATCTCACAGATATTGATGGTGTCATCGCTCCGGTCCAGTAAAAGATCTATCTGGGCGCCATTTGTCATTTTACCTCCCGGGCGATACCAGGAGGAGCAAGAAGAACGCATACCCGATATACCAAGCGCTTGTTTGATCTGTGCGATATGCTTAATACATATATTTTCAAAAGCATATCCGCACCAGGACAGGTACTTCGGTGTTTTACCGATCGTTAACCAATCATGTTTATTTTTTTCCCCGGTCATAAACTTAAAATAAAACAAGGAAAACTCATCCATCAGCCGAAAAAGGCTGTCTTTCTTTTTTTTATTATAGGGTAGGATTTCTGCTATAAACCCACTCTCTGTCAATTCGTTAAGAATAGTGGTGAGATTTCCGCCTGTCATTAGGCCCGCTGTTGTCAGCAACTCATTTCTGGTCAGCCCTTTATTCTTTCTCGATAACGCCTGTATCACCTGGATATGTCTTTCGTAATTATTAAACAGCGCTGCATATAAATTCTGAAATTCATCTGTTAAAGTACCGTTAGGAATAAAGCAACAGCTATCTATTGCTTGATGCAGGCTCTCTCCCCGTTTTACAGCATTCAGATAATGCGGTATTCCTCCGATTACCATATACAGTTGCAGTATCTGGTAATCGCTAAAATTGATCTTTCTATATTGCAGGTAGTCCTTCGTTTCTTTTAAGGTAAAAGGCAACAGCCTCATCCGTTGTGTGATCCTATTATGCAACCCGCCTTTATTATTGACTATTTTTTTGATCATCCAGGAAGCGGCTGAGCCACATATCACAACGAGTATATCCGCCCTTTCTGATAAATAAATGTTCCAGAAATATCCAAACGCTGAAACAAACCCCGATTTATGGGTGTCGAGCCACGGTAATTCATCAAAAAACAGTACTTTCTTTTCACTGGTTTTAAGCCTATCGAGGCATTCGCGGAGGACGACAAAAGCCTGCTGCCAGGTAGCGGGAGGCTGAAATTGGCGATTGGCTGGGAACCATCCATTCAGTTGTTGCTGGAAATTGGCAAGCTGGGTACGCATGCTTCCGCCGCATTCCCCGCTACAAACAAATTTTAGGTTGGGGGCATAATAATTTTTTATCAGGTACGTTTTGCCAACGCGTCTCCTTCCATAAATAGCCAAGAGTTCCGGCTGGTGGCTTCTGAGCAGTTTCTCCAGTATTTTTTTCTCTTCAACACGGCCTATAATAACGCTCTTCATTTTCATTATATCCGACTTCAAAGTATGAAAAAATGATAAATTTGGCAACTAATAAATTTTATTACCCGCCAAAAGTACGAAAAAAATAATATATTTGGCAACTAATAAATTTTATTACACGCCAAAAGTAGGTTCAAAATAATAGATTTGGCAGCTAATAAAAATTATTGGTCGTCATAAGTGAGCTCAAAATAATAGTTTTGGCCGCTAATAGGGCGGATCGGATTTGGTCACAAATACTCGGAAAGTGATATGATTGGTATTGACAGCCGCTTCAACCCAGTTACTTACACACTGCTTCATTGCTTTCGGAGGGACATTAGATTTCTTTCTGAAGGCGGTGGAAAAATAGGAAGGGGAAGAAAAACTGACCTTATAGGCCACCTCAGCAATAGTGGAGTGGTCCTGGATAAGAAGATGCTTGCCCTTTGCAGGGGGATCGCTTTTTCGACCCGGTGCGGTGGGGGATCGCCGCCGATTACCTGAACAATTATTTTAGTGTGGAGAAAAACAGGGCTGCCCAGCTAAAGGATCCGCACTTTCAAAAAGGGCGCCATGAATACCTGCCCATTCCGATCAATCAGATCAATTACAGCAAGGGATTATACAAGCAAAACAACGGATGGTAGAGAAATATGCAGTTTCAGTGAATAATATCCGCTGAAATATGTACTTTTTCCAGGCTAAATCTGCCGGCACATCAAACGGCTTCCATAAACAGTTTCAAAAAATAACAATGAAAAAGACGAATTCCTTGATAAACAGGCGCTATGCGTGGCTGATCCCAATGACACTGATGCTCGGGTTTTCTCTTCAGTCCCTGTGGGGCCAGGGAACAGCCGCCAAAGGCCCGGACAAAACTGCTTACGATGAAATCTACCGGCCTCAATATCATTTCACACCGCCCAGGAACTGGAACAACGATCCCAATGGCCTGGTGTATTACAAAGGAGAATATCATTTATTTTATCAGTACTATCCTGGCGGCATGAAATGGGGACCCATGCATTGGGGCCATGCTGTCAGCACAGACCTGTTCCATTGGAAAAACCTGCTCATTGCCATGTATCCGGATTCCCTCGGATACATCTTCTCCGGAAGCGCCGTGGTGGATAAGGATAATACCGCCGGGTTTCAGCAGGGAAACGAAAAGACCCTGGTGGCCATATTTACCTACCACAACCCAAAGAACAATTCGGAATCCCAGGGGATTGCCTATAGCACGGACCGTGGACGAACCTGGACAAAATACAAGGGTAATCCCGTCATC
>DASULB010000265.1:0-3328 GCA_036278455.1 Chitinophagaceae bacterium
TGATGCGCCTGGCGGTTTCGATCGCTTTGCCCTGCAAATAGCGGTTGCGTTTACCGATCTGGCGGAGTGCCCAATTGACCGCCTTTTTTACGAAATTTCTTTCGTCCCATGCATGGTCTTCGATAATGGAAAGAAATTCCACAAAGACCTCATCGGGTGCTGTCTTGCCGTGCACCGCGAATTCCGCCATCAACACAAAGCCCGCTCGCTTGACGAATTCCCGCTTTCGGCTACTGAATTTTTTGGCACAACTTATCGCAAAGGGAGTCCTGTCAAACAGGTTGCCACATACCTGGTCGCACAGATCCCAGGAGGCAAAGTCATTGACCCACATGTTGATCTGCCGGAGTGTGACGCCTCCCGGGTTATCTATCATGGAGGCGAGGATCCGTGCTTCATGGATACCTGTATTCCAAAGCTCCAGGGCGAGGGCGTGATTGGGCTTCAGTTTGCGGGCCAGCCTTCTTAGCTCGGGAATGCTGACTCCCAACGCATGAACCCCGGAGGTGTCGATCCCAAAGCGTTTCATGCCTTCCAGGTAGCTTTTATCTTTTTTTGCGTGAAGCAGTTCTATTGTTGAATCCAGGTCCATATCACCAGCTTGTTGTTCTTCCATTTCATGGATAACAGTATTAGTAAAATAGAACGCCTTTCTTTAAAAAGAAAACAACCTCTCACGCTTTTGAACATCACTTGTTTAGCATCACCCCGAAGATATCCTTGATGATCTGTTATCTGAAGGAGACCCATTATGGAAGGGGAGGCTTCGACGCGAACCGGTGTTAACCATTGACATTCCCAGGTCAATATATCAATCGGGCATCCTCGTTCCTATTATAATCCCTTTCCTGATTTTGCGCACAATGCCCTGGCTTACATTCGTTAACCCGGATATTTTTGCGACGGTAAGCTGATTAGTGGCTAAAAGGCGCTTGACCAATGCTACCTTTTGTTCTTCGCGACCTTCTTCGCGACCTTCTTCGCGACCTTTTTCGATTAAAAGTTCTTTTACACCCATAACATTTGTTTTTCCGGTGATGATCTCTGTTTTCTTATCAAAGATATGTTAAGTTTAATATGGACAAAGCAAAACGCCCTGACAGATATATCACAGGCTCTCCCTATTGGATGTGAGTGTAAAATTTATTACAGGTAAATCAGCTTTTAGTGATAGGTAGATATAAGTGATGGAATGGAGAAAAGGAAAACGTGGGACGGTCCTTCAAACCGCAAGGGATTCTCCTAAATACAGTTATCTTTATTCTCAGACGACACAAAAGCTTGGTTGCCCTGATATACTCCATTGGAATTGGCCGACTGAAAGGGAATTGATATCCTGAAGATCATTCTATTCTGTGTGTAAATTAAATGCATCCTCATTCAACTACAATGCTTTTTTTGATTTTGCGTACAAAGGCCTGGCTTACATCGACTAACTCGGCCATTTGGGCAATAGTATATTGATGAGTAGCCAAAAGCCTTTTAACCTGTCGTAGCTTTTCTTCTTCGCGACCTTCTTCACGACCTTCTTCACGACCTTCTTCACGGCCTCTTTCCAATAAAAGTTCTTTTACACCCATAACATTTGCTTTTCCGGTGATGATCTCTATTTTCTTATCAAAGATATTATAAGTTTTAGAATCAGCAAAACGAATGCTATCCTTTAGAAATGTATATATGGAGTACCACGAAAGAAATTTACGTACGCTGTATCTAGATTCCGTAATGTGCATTGAAGTGATTGGCTGTTTACTTCCTCAAGCCATTCAGTGCCTTCCTGCTTTTTCAATTGTGTTAATGAAGCGGACTGTTCTTTGTAATGGTCGGATGTTTTGGTTTCTCTGTATTGGTCCTTCCTTTCTTTTAGAAAATGATTATACACGTAACGGACACATCCAAAATGCTTATTCAGTAACCCCTCTTGTTCCTTTGTAGGACGCAATGCGAAATGATATGTCTTCTGTACTATTTTCATCTTCAGTGTAAAGACTTTTTATCGGTGTCGCCAACTTTTTGAAAGCAATCCCTGGTAAGGTAAAGATTGTTTCACAAAAACTTCGCTATGATGTCTAAAAAATCCAATTATGTTTCCACGAACCGCTCAAAGCATTACTTAAATGCCATCTGATCTTTGTTTGCAAGTATCGCAAAAAGATGCTCCTGGGCGGTTTAGATAATGACATGAAGTCTATTATGCGGCCTATTGCCTGTAACTCTGATTTTGAAATGGAGGTTTGTGAAAGTGACGCTGACGTCGTCCATTTCCTTATCCGATATATTCCACGCCTTCGGTTAGTTCCATTGTTCGCAAATTGAAGCAGCAAAGCACTATTGCAATCTGGAAAAAACACAGAAACATATTGTCGGCCAACTTCCGGAAAGAAAACACTTTCTGGTCAGATGGTTACTTCGTTTGTTCAATTGGTGAGGCAAGCCCTGAAACTGTCCGCCACTATATTCTTTCGCAAGGTTGATTTTCTGTGCCTTACATCCCAAAAGCTAAAGACTTCTGGGTTTTACGGCACATTTTATAAAGCCTTTGTTTACAGCATCTCCATCAGAGGCATGTCAGGTGGCATAAACCCTGGTGTCCTTTCGGGTTCTAGGAACAAGGCATCGCATGACCTGTCTGCAAGAAGGCTGGCCGGGCAAATTTTATTTTTTTTGAAATTGATTACAAATAAGGATGGTCCGACCATTCAGGGATATGTTGAAACAGAAAGTTTCATGAAAAAGGAAAGGGAAATGCTTTGTCGTTCGTTTTAAAACCCATTGATTTATTTTAATTTATTCATTTTTATAGCGCAAAACTAAAACGTACTTTCCATTCCGCCCATCCTCACCATATTTTAAAGGGGATAACCCTTAGAACCCATTTCTTGAGAACTTAAAATTGGCAAAACGAAATGCCAGTTGAATATTAAGCTATTGATTTGCAATAGCCTGGAATGGGTATTACAGACTCAGGAAATACAGGTTACGGCGACGGAAATTCCCAGTCACGGATTTGGTCCGGAAATAAGGTGATATTGAAGACCGGTATCTCACGATTTAAAAGATGGTTAAGATGGTTAAGATGGATGGTTAACTGTCACATTCAATAAGTGCAGCAACCGCCTACCGGATCCTGTTAGCTGATATAGTTGATGAGGATTAATCTTTTCGCCGGGAAATACCTTTTCTACCCAGCCCAATTTAAGCAAGGGGTCAAGATAGCGTATCCGGTTATTTGTTTGATTGGTTAGATCCATTTGCTCCATTAACTTTTTTCGGCTCATGGGGGTGGGTCTAAGCATTGTCAGAAATTCAACCACTTTCCGGTGTACCG
>DASULB010000266.1:0-5350 GCA_036278455.1 Chitinophagaceae bacterium
TTAAAATATGCCCCTGCCAAGCCACTCATGAGCATGAACGGGATGAAAATGACAATGGTACTCATCGAAGAGGCCACCATTGCGGGGAACAAAAAACTTATGGCCTTGTGGACGATGGAATGATCATCGTCATCGGGATACTCTTCGCTGGAACGGTGGATTTGCTCTGATACCACAATAGCATCATCAACAATAAGCGCTATGGAGGCCACCAACGCGCCCAGTGTCATGATGTTTAAAGTATAACCAATCACACGCAGGGCAATGATGGTCAATGTCAGGGAGATCGGAATAACCACCAGCAATGTCAGGGATGCTTTCCATGAGCGGAGAAAGATAACCGCCACGATGATCGCCAGTAAAATTCCGATCCATAAAGCGTCACTGACGCTACGTACCGCACGGTGCACAAAATCTGCCTGGATGTAATATGGTTTAATGCTGACATCTGCCGGCAGGATATTTTTGAGGGAGGCTACTTTCTGTTCCACCTGCTTGGACACATCAATCAGGTTTGCGTCTGGCTGTTTTAGTACCGCTACCAGTACGGCAGGCTTGCCGTTGGCGTTGATCCGTACATAAGAAATCGCGGGGTGGATGACGATCTTCGCGATATCCTTCAACCGGATCACCCGTTTGCCGTTATTACTGATCACCACATCCCCCAACTGCTGCGTATTGCTGACCATGGCGTCGGTCACATTAAGGTATAAACGCCGGTAATCAGGCAGATAGCCATTAGGCAGGATAAAGTTCGTCTGACGCAGCGACTGGGATATCATGGCAGGCGTGATGGATAAGCGCGCCATTTTCTGCTGATCCAGTTTTATCCAGTATTCCTTGGTTTTCCCGCCGACAACGGCCACCTGGGATACGCCAGTCACCTGCGACAGATAGGGTTTGATGGTATATAAAGCCAACTGTTTTAATGCGATAGGCGATTCGGTATGGCTCTCCAGAGTATATCCCATTACCGAGAGGATGGAGGGACTCATTTTTTCTACAGAGATGTGCACGCCGGCCGGCAAATCACCTCGGATCTCATTGATACGGGAGTCAATTTGTTGTTTCTTCATATCAATATCGGAATTCCAGTCCATAAAGGCTGAAATTTCACAACTCCCCCGGCTGGTGGTGCTTCTTACATACTGTAGACCCGGTACCTGTTTGATCGCGTCCTCCAGTGGCTTGGTCACGGTGACCATCATCTTGTTCACCGGTTGCAATCCATTATCGGCGATCACTTTTATCTTCGGAAAGGTAATTTGCGGGAAAAGGGACCTCTGCATACGGCTATAGCTTACCAGTCCTCCCAGGATGACCATTGCAAGAATAACCAAAATTGGATTCTTATAAGTATTGAAGTATGATTTCATTCTAACTTATCATTTTTATCCATCCTTTCTTCCATTCATCAAAGGCAAAAGATCCATCAGCCTCCCAAACCCGGGACAGGACGCAATATCTGCAGGGCATATTTTCTCTTCTGTCCAGAATATATTTATACACTACTTCACTACCCTTACCAGTGCCGTATCGGACAAACCATAGTTTCCTGAAATAAGGATGCTGTCTGTGGGTGAGAACTTTGGTGAAATAATCTGCACGGTCGTATCAGACTCCAATCCTTCCCTTACCGGTACCTTTACCGCCGTGCTGTCATTAATCATCTTCATGACCCAGTAATCCCTCTGGGATTCATCGGTGAGCAAAGCCGTCTTAGGCAGCACTGCCGCGTGGGTATCAACAGAACGGCTGACGCTGACCTTGGCGACCAGGTTTTCAGGAAGGTGATATCTTGGATTTACCTTAACGATAAATTGCTGTGTTTGGGTCGTGGGATTTACAGCGGGGATTTTAGAAGCGATGTGGCCGGTGATGTGCTGCTTATCCGATAGGAGGATGTCACAGCTACGCCCCACCTTTACGTAAGGGCTCACTTCAAAAGGCACTTCCAGCATAAAAGCGAAACTGCCAAGGTCCGCGATCATACACAGTTGTTCACCATCCATGATATAGTCACCCTGGCCATGGCCTAACTGACTGATGTAGCCATTCTGGGAAGCCCTGATCTGAATGACACCACTAAATCCAAGGGAAGTATCCATCGTTTGAGTTCCTAATGCCTGGGCTTCCTTTGTTTTCAGTACGAACAAGAGTTGCCCCTCATGTACGGTCTGGCCGGGATTGATCAATGCTTTCGTGATATACCCATTTGCAGTGGACTTAATGATACTTTTCTTTTGGAAAGTGGATACCGCATTCAACGTAATATCGTCGGACATCGCTGCCGACTTGATATGGGTGATCGTAACGGGCGTCATCACCCTGGTCGGCTCACCATCGCCTTCATCTCCGGAGGAATTGCTTTTACAAGAAAACAAAAGGCCCGTTAATATGATCAGGACACCCATATAAACCTTGTTCATCATATTTTAATGCTTCCAATAGTTAAGTTGATTGATCAGGAGAAAACGGTTGATCTCCTCCTGGTTCAGGTTATTTTTTATGCTTAAATAATTGTTAATGGCCATAATATAATCCGTTATCCTTAAGTCACCGGTATTCAACTGTGCCTTGTCCAGTTTCATCAATAACCGGGAATCGCTTAACTTCTCTTTAATTTGTGTGACCAAATGTTCAGATGCATGCAACTGTTGCTCCAGCATGGCCCTTTGCTGATCATACTGGTTATTAAAGAAAGCCGCATAATCCTCACGGGTCGATTCGGTTAATTTATTTTTTTGATATTCCAGGTCCCGTTGTTTCCCGTCATAAATCGGGACACTCAGGTTCAATCCGAAACTGGTCCCAAAGCTTTTGTAGAGTATACCGGGGTCCGAGGCTTCAAAACCCGCGTCGGCAAACCAATTTAAAGAAGCCTTATATTTAGCATCGGTCAATGCTTTATCATTGATGATTTTCAGGCTGTCGATCCTGAACCTTTTAAAAAAGACGGAGGAGGTTTTGTCTCCGTTGTTATTGATACTATAAATTTCAGGGGCATTTAACGATACACTACCTGTATCATTGATCCCGCAAAGATAATTGAGCGCGGCAATGTCCGCCTTATACTGCATCCGTAACTGACTAATGGTAATCTCCTGGGATTGTAAGGCGACCTTGAAATTCAAATAGTCCGTTTGTTTATAACTCCCTGTTTGCACCAATTTCTGTAATATCTCTTGTTGGGTCTGCAATAAATCATAAACTTCTTCATTGGATAACAGCTGTTGATAATCAGCATACCCTGTAATGTACCCTGCCGTGATATTTTTCTTTATATCCAGTTTTGATATTTGTGCTGTATTGCTGGTAGACAGGTTTTGCAGGGCAATTCCCCGGTATTGGGGGGCCAGTATATGTTTGGTGAAAAGAGGCTGGGAAGCGGAAACCACTGCTGCGTAATTCCCGCCATTGGTGATGGCGACATCGTAGCCATAACCATGAAAGGTCGGTGCAACCATCACCTGCCCGTTCGCCAGCACCTGCGGGCGATGCGCCGCCCTGATCAGACTGCTGTCTAGGGCACCGACTTTCAATTGGTGCTGATAGTCCTTCAGCAAGGGGCTGTTGGTGAGGCCCTGCTGCAAATAATAAGACAGGCTCCTGTTTTGGGCGGCAACAAAGAAATAACTGCCTAATGCCCACATCACTGAAACGATCATCTTTAAGCCTCTACTCATTTTATCATTAAATTGCAGGAATAAACTTACAAAATTAATACGAATGTCCCGCCGATGATCAAAAGGCCACCGACGGCTATTTTCCAGGTCAGGGGCTCTCCCAAAAATATAACAGATAATATAATCACCAGTGCAAGGCTTAATTTATCCACCGGCGCCACTTGTGAAGCCCGGCCCAACTGTAAGGCCCTGAAGAAAAAAAGCCAGGATAAACCGGTGGCGATGCCCGATAAAGTCAGAAAAAGGAGGCCCTGTTTTGATATCAGGGTCATTCCTCTGGTTTCTCCCCGGAACAGCGCGATCCCCCAGGCAAAAATCAGAATGACCACCGTGCGGATGGCCGTAGCAAGGTCGGAATTAATATCCCTGACCCCTATTTTAGCAAATATGGTCGTTAAAGCCGCGAAAACAGCCGCCAGTAATGCATATATCCACCACATATAACAGCTTTATAAGTGAAAGAAGGAATATGCAAACGTACTGTTATTTTCCCTGATCAGGTTCAATCACCTTCCCCTTCTTTTTTAAAGTTACCTCTTGTATCGAAGATATAAGCCTTACCCTTAACATCTGCTTCATAGGTCTTATTGCCGCGGGCATCTACATCGAGGGACGCCTCTTTGATTCTGGTATGCAAATGGGTCTTTACATACTGCCGGGCGGTGGCGGGCAATTTATCCGGATTGATATCCGTTTCGGAACCGGCAAATTTTCCCTGAGGCGTATACATAGCGGAATGATCGAAACCACCGGCTTTCCAATTGCCTTCAAAGTTCCCATTTTCAGTCTCCCAGACAATGTGGCTGACCGTTGGGTGCGCTTTCATAAAAGCAGACTTTGCAGCTTCCGGGACTTTTGAGCTGGAAATCTTTTGTGCATCTGCCTGAAGCGCCACACCCGCGATCGCTGCCAATAACAATAGTTTTTTCACAACACGAAATTTCAATGATGAATAATAGCCCAAAACTATAGCGCGATTCTGAAGATATTTTGAATACCAGGACCTCTGTTAATCCATCGTTGCAAATAGTACAAATGGCAGGTCAGGGGCTTCAGGATTTCTGCAGAATCAGGTATTATCATTGCAAAAAAATAAGGGCACGAAAAATCAACACCAAACAGAATAATATTTAACCTCTTTCATCAGCTTTTTTTCCATGCAATTATCGGCGGTCATTTCAACCTATAATTCTACCGAATGGTTAGAAAAGGTATTTTGGGGATACCTGCGTCAACGATTCACAGATTTTGAGGTATTGATAGCAGATGATGGATCGACCCCTGAAACAGCCGATCTTATTCATGATATACAGAAAATCGCGTACTTTCCCATCCGCCATATCTGGCAAGATCATGGTTTTCAAAAATATAAAATATTAAACAAGGCAATTATCGCCACCTCTTCGGAATACCTGGTCTTTTCAGATGGAGATTGTATTCCAAGGGTGGATTTTTTGCAAGAACATTATACAAACAGAAAACCTCATCATTTTCTTTCAGCAGGTCTTGTCAGACTATCCATTACGCTAAGTAAGCATATTAATCCCGGGCATATTGTTCAAGGGACGGCCTTTGACAGAAAATGGCTGGTCGCAAACGGCTTAAAGGAGGCTGTATTCAAAAATTTGAAACTTACCAACAATAAGAGGTTGGGGGCAGTCTTA
>DASULB010000267.1:0-8753 GCA_036278455.1 Chitinophagaceae bacterium
GCCCTGAAAAAAAGCAGACCAATGGCAATCCCGTTAAACAGGAGTATCCACCAAATCTGGGAGGTGTGGGTTGCCCCTCCGATGGAAATGCCAATACCCACAGAATTGCCCGCCTGGAAAGCTGCTGTAACCAGAAAGATACCCAGGCCGGCGGCGATGCCGGCAGCCCTCCCCCATTTTTCACTGATGGCGGTGAGCAGCGACTTTTCCGTGGCGATGCCAATCCTGGCAGACATAGAGGTAAAGACGATCATAAAGAAAACAGCTACAGCCACGATCCACAATAAAGCGTAATCGTAGGTTGCTCCCAGCATGGTAGTGATCGTGATCTTACTGGGGCCAAAAATGAGCGCCGCGATAATAATGCCCGGCCCGAGTGACTGCAGCCAGCTTTTCCAGGAATAAGCCGATTTCGGGGAATTTTTCCTCTTAACCCTGTCGGCTAATTTTTCTGTTTGAAATACCATTTCTCCGCGTTCTTATAAAAGATCTTGTCAACCACTACCTTAGGCAGATGTAATCCTTTAAATTTCCTGTTAACGAAAGGAGAATGTAAACTGTCCCCGCTGGTAAAGTACTTCCAGTCTTTTGTCCATCGTTCATGGGCCTGCTTCTTTACTTCTTCCGGCGTCTGTGATTCGTCGGCCTGAAGATCAGTTCCATACATTATCCTGTCCTGGTATCTTATAAAAAAATCATGCACTTTCTGCCAGTTTTGAATGGATTGATATTGCAGTTGTCCCAACCTGGCGGAAGGTTCCACTGACATGTTAGGAAATTTATCCAGCCGTTTGGCGATTTCCCCTACATCCCATTCCAGGCTGGCCAGATGAGCTCCAATGAATCTTAAACGCGGATGCTTTTCGAGCAAATGGTCGCGCGACCGGATGATGTCATCGTAAGAAGGATATTCAGGATGAAGGTACATGTGGTATTCAGGGTGGGTTGCAAAATAAGCCCTGTCATTATTGGTAGTCATTTGACCCAGCGGAAGCCAGCAATTTTTAGGTTCCCCGATATGACCGATAACGGGTATATCATTTTGCTCCAGGTAATTAAATATAGGATCAAAGACTGGATCGTCCACCATAATAAAATTGCTATCCTTGTCCCTTATGGTCATCCCGATATTTTTCCAGACTTTAACGCCAATTGCTCCGCTGTCGAAAGACCTTTTTAAATAGGCGAGCTGCCGGTCACTCCACCCCGGTTGGTTGATGGTTTTCGTTCCAAAGGTGGTTACATAATAAATATTGTCGGGGAAATTACGATGTAGTTGCAGTGTAATGTACTGCTGGCTATCTATGGGGGGATAATAGGGGACTTCGGTATTCAGGCTGATGAGGATAAAATCATCATCCCGGGCCTGCTGCACAAAAGCAGGATCTGTGGTGAGCGCATGGGCATGAACATCTATTTTTTTAACCTTATAAAAATCTTCGGTAGCATAATAGCTGTTGCTATCATCCGAATTGCACGCGGGCAGGATGAATGCGGCAACAACCAGTACCATAAAATTGCTTAATAGTCGTTTGGGATCAGTATATAATTTCATATAGATTTAGTTACTTATACATGTATTGCTTTCAATCTGGATAGCCTGCAGCTTATTCCTTACCAATTCAGTTACCGCGTCTGTTGCACGGGGAAATACTTTCCGCAAATCAATTTCGTCTTCGCCGGCCAGCGCGTTTTTTAAAGTTTTCATGAAAATATTTTTGATCTCAGTGGCTAAATTTATTTTGCAGATGCCCCTTTTTACCGCATCTCTGAGCACAGGATGCGGAATACCTGAAGCGCCATGCAACACAAGGGCGGCATTCGTTGCCTTTCTTATTTCAGCAAGCCTGTCAAGATCAATCTTAGGTTCATCTTTATAGAAGCCATGGGCCGACCCGATCGCTACAGCCAGCGCATTCACTCCTGTTTCGTCGACAAAGCGTTTTGCATCGCCAGGCTGTGTAAAACCGATTTTATCGGTTTTCTGGCCCAGCTTGGCAATATACCCCAGCTCAGCTTCCACGTTGACGCCATATTTTTCGGCAAGCCTGACTATGCTGCGCGTAATCCGTACATTCTCCTCAAACGGCTGCTCGCTTGCGTCAATCATTACCGAATCAAACCCTGCATCAAGGCAACCGGCCACCAGATCATAAGAATCTCCATGATCAAGATGTATCCATCCTTCAACCTCATAATATTTAAGCATTGATCTGGCAAGTTCAACGGCAACCGGAATCCCTAAATATTCCAACGAGTTTTTTGTAAGCTGAAGTATGATCGGTTTTTTCACGGAACGAGCCGCTTGCAATACCCCTTTCAGCGTTTCAAAATTGTAAAAGTTGGTGGCAAGCAAAGCTTCGTTTTGCTGTTGAAGCGTTTTAAATTTTTCCTGCAAAGTAATATTATTCGTCATAGTCACATAGCATTATGGTTCAGGATTATAGATTTAGTACGGATAGATAGTCACTCCCTGGACGATGCGGTGGATTCCTCCGTTCTTCGAGGGGGAATCGGGTGTTAAGCCTAAGGAAAGGGATTTATAAAAACCAATCATCTGAGCGGGGATTATGCTGCAAATTGAAAAAAAATCATCCGGGATTCTGTTACTTCCGGTACACAGATCTATCATTAAATTAAGATCCAGATCTCCCGATTCCGTTGAACATTGCCTGATACCTATGCTATAGATGAAGTGCTCGGTCGCATTGGTAGCCTTTACTAAATCAAACTCATAATTATATACATAAGGATCGCTTGAAAATAAATAAACAAGCAGGGTAGACTCATCAATTACAGCTTTGGGTCCATGGCGGAATCCTAAAAAGGAATCATATTGACAAATAATCTGTCCGTCAGTAAGCTCAATAACTTTTAAATGGGATTCTTTGGCCGTCCCTTTTAATGGCCCCGACCCGAGGAATACTATCCTTTTAAAGTTAAGATCTGCCACCTCATTCAAGGCTACCGCGTATTTATCCAGGATAATTCTCCCTGATTCGATCAGCTTTTTAACATTTTTCTCATTTTTCTCAATATTCTCAATATCTGAAATTAATAAACCGGCAAGCGTCATTGATGTAAAAGAACTCGTCATGGCCAATGCCTGGTCATTAGTTTCTTCAGGCAGCAAAAAAATAAAGGAGTTTTTTGCATTCAGTGCCGCTTTAGTCAATTTCCCCAATGGGCTACAGGTAATCACCAGATGATAAACGACATCATGTATTTTTTCGGCCAGCTCGAATGTGGCCACGCTTTCAGGGCTATCTCCCGATCTTGCAAAAGATATCAATAAAGTCGGCACTGATTTTCGGAAAAAAGAGTGGGGATGGGTCACCAGATCTGTAGTAGGAACTGCTTTTACCGGTATACCCGTATTTATATAAAAGGAGTATTGAAGTATTTCGCCAATAAATGCAGAAGAGCCTGCTCCTGTAAGCACTATTTGCAAATTATTGATTTTATATACCTCGTTTAAAAAAGCAGTTATCTGATCCTTGTTTGCTAATACGGACTCATAAGTATCCCTCCACAGTTTCGGCTGGTTGAAAATTTCTTTGGCTATATAACTCACCTCCATCATATATGAAATTTTTTAATGACTTCCCTAAATGTTCTATTTCATTTAATTTCAAAGATAGTTATTTATTTTATCTTTCGTAATTTTATTTCTAACTTTCATTATCATGTTTATATCTTATTATACATTTTTTTTCCTAAAAAATGAGACCTAACCCTTCAAAAGCCTTTGAAGACTCAAATGACGGCCCTGCGGTTGCTAAGGGGATGTTCCATAAACCTTTATTATTGCTTTGCAATTAGCCTGCTAAAAGGAAAATAGCGGTTACTGCCAACAACATACCGGTCAGAATAATCACATGCGGGAAAACGCCATAAATCACGAGCGATAATATAATGGTTATCACGGGCGCACCGGCATTTGTTAAAGGACTTACAATAATTGCTCGTCCATACCGGAATGCATAAACAATAAATAACGCGCCGATGGAATTTAAGACCTGAATTGCGCTTGCCAGATAAGGCCCCTTAAAGCCCCAGTTTATTTCCTGCCTGAAATCTGTCATAAAGAGCGCTACGGGAATTAATACCAGACCAGAGATCATCATATAAAAGAAAATGCTTTCAGCCTTCATGTGATTGTTTGCCACCTTCATGAAATAAGCCTGCGTACCCCAAAGAAAAAAAACCGCCAGGGCGAGAAGTATCCATAAGAAGCCGAATTTCTCACCATTCCCGGATGGTTGATAAGAAAGTAACGGGATGGCTATGAGCGCAGTTATTATCCCCGTCCACGATTTAAATGAAGCCTTTTCCTTCAGAAACCATAAAGAAAGCAAAATTGTAACCAACGGCGATAATGATACAAATGGAAATACAAGATAAGCCGGCCCGCTTCTCAGTGCCTGAAACAATATCAGCTGCCCGGCGGCCCCTGAAATGCCAATGAGCAGACCATAGAGGATAGCTTTCTTATTTATTTCAAGTTGCCATCTTATTATCATCAGAGCGGCTATCGCGGGAACGATCATCGTTAATGCCCATACAACATATCCCAGTGTTGCCGGAAATCCTGCCTTCTCCGGTATCTCGATAAGCGCCCCCCATATACCCCAGAAAATTGTAGTGATAAGCGCAAACGCCAGTCCGGATTTAACTTTCATGTTTTGTCATTTTTCCACCCTGAATATTGTTTCCTGAAACGGATCTAACCGTATATTATCGGCCGATGTCCTGCGCAAGCTCCGCAGGTTTTGGATAACACCCAATTTTCTTTCTCCCTTCAAGCTAAATTCCACTGTTCCGGCAGTAAGATTGCAGGCGTATACCAGGTAATCCGCATCCCTTTCCACGCTCCGCACTTCTACGCCTGTGATCAGATTGCCGCTTTTGTCAATTCCGACAACGGGCCTTTTTAATCCAAGATGTTCCGCTATAGGTGACAGCAACAAATGATAATCTTCTGATTTGAGAGGAGCTGCAAGATAGTATAAGTCCCCACCTCCGATCCGGGTGTTTACAATGGCGGGCTTACCATTATCAAACTCAGCCAATACATGGTACCGGCCGGGGGCAATGGTTTGTATAAGTCCATCCGAATGTAAAACCAGCGGCTTTGTATTTGAAAAAATACCTTTGTCAAGAGTCGTTATGCTTCTTTCTATATTCGCATGGAGTATTTTCTGGGAAGAACTCTGGTCATAGTTCTGCACCTTTTCTCCTACCCCTAAAACTGGCGGTAGTGTAACATCCGTTATTTTGATGCCAAATTCGGCAATCTTATTATTTTCCTGTGCATATTGGTTAAACATAAAGGATTCAGGAATGATCACTGCCGTGCCGCCACCTTTTATATAATCTCTAATGGCTGCGACAACCTCCGGCCCTATGAATTTGACCGCAGGCACAATAAGGAGCTTAAATTTCTTAAGCTTACCGGCAAGGATTTGTTTTTCACTTACAAACCCGACCCTGCAGCCAAGAAACCGGGAGCCTTCCCAGGTTGAATAAACTGCATCAATATATGGCGTACGTCCGGCCTGTATCTGATGCGGCGGCACCTGGATGACACTTGTTTTGGAGTAAAGAATGGCTACTTCAGGTTCTGGTTGTGTAAAGGCTGCTATTTCTGAACTCAAACGTCTTACATCGAGTGATATTCGTAAAACCTCATCAATATCGGATAATGACACGTCTTTGCTATGGGGAAGAGAAGCCTGATTCATTTTTGGAAATTCCACACTGGGAGCCTCCGCCCAAAGAAACTTCGAGATATCGGACTTGCCATGCAGGAACTGCAGTAAAATATTATGTGTTCCACTACCCATTTCAGGATCAACCATTACTTTCTTCGTTTCACTTAAGGAGAGCAACAGATCAGAAAATATCGGAGACCCGCCGGATTCATTTAAGATAACATCATCTACCCCGTTTATGATCATCTCCTCGTCAATGCCCGTTACGCTATTGGCAGAGTTTAGCATAGAAGATGTTCCGCCTGCGCAAATGGGTGTAAACGGATCTAACTTTTTCATCTCTTTTTTGATCCATTGCATATAATCAGTAAATCGCCGCGTATTGAAGCTTGCCCAATCGTACCAGGCTGCACGATTAACATCAGCAGCAGGCCTTGCATTATGGGCTTCAGGGGCTTTGATCTCGTTGAAAGACCGATATTTCGTTTTCCAGGTTTGATTCAATCCTGAAACGACGGAGTACTTTATCTTCAACCAATTCCGGAACATTTGCTGGCTTCTGTCGCAATAGCATATATACTGCAATTCATAAGCCATTATGTTGTATAGCAAATCCGGGTTATCTATCCACTCTTTATAGTGTAACTTCATATACTCCAATACAGCCTGGCGAATATGGGGGCTTTCCAGGCAGATGACCACATCTTCTTTTTTGCCTCCCATGGACCATCTGTCCTTTATTAAGTGTCCGCACCATCCATCCCATCCTACCCGGTGGGTACCTGAATATTCATGGAAGGCTTTATAAACCGGCGACTTCTCAATGTTATACCTGGAACCGCCGCCAACCGTGAAACTTTCAATGCGGTGATTGAAAGGGGCAAAGTAATCCATCAACGGACCTTTGTTGAGCTGAAGCATCGAAAAAACGATAACCGGATTGCCGGTTTTATCCCTGTAAAAGCCGTCAATAGGTTTTAACCGATTAAATGCAGGATAAGGGGGAACATAAAACGATTGATACTTTGACAGAAAACTCACATCGTTTTCCGGTTCATTAACCGGTTCTTTACTGCGCTGGGCCGACAGCGTCGCGTCAATTTCAAGAACAGTCTCTGAGCAGGATTTAATTATATATTTATAAATTTTGGTTTCTTCCTCTTCATTTTGAAACCAAACCAGCTTACTTCTTATACCTAATCCCACCTTTGCAGTAACAAGCGGAATACGTTGGTATAACGTTTGATAGCCTTGCAAGGATGCTACACTGATCTCCCTTTCTAGGTTTTCAACGGTTTCTACAGCCTGCTGCCTCAGCTGATTTATAGCGGGATTGGTTTTAAGTATTCCGGGGTCTGCCAGCCTGGGGTAGACGTAGCGGTTATCAATTACAACCATGCAGTCATGCGGGTCAATATGAGATGCTGTTTGGCTGTTTTCTGTGCCGGAAACCAGGCGCAAGTTATCAATATACAGCGGATGGTCTATCGAACCGAAGGAAAAACGTAATTTCCGGATATGATCCAGCGCCAGGGGCCGATCACCCTGTTCTACCATAAGGTCATGGAGAAGGAACTCATAGTGATTCCATCCTTTATTCATCAATATTTTTCCTGCGCCCAGGTAACTTTGTCCGTTGGCTTCCGCCTCTCGATCTGTTGCCAGGTCATCAAAGACCTGTATCGAACCATAATAAAGATCAGAAGATGAATTGTAAATGTCGAATTTTAGACAATCGTAGCCACTCCAGTCGCTGGGAATTTTTTCACTCTCCATCCACAGGGATTGTCCCTGGGAGGCGCTTAGTTTGAGGCAACTTTTACTATGTGCGGGAAATTCATTGGAAAAGAACAGGGTGCCCTCCCAATTTTTCAACATTGACCGGTCCTCAAAATCATCTAACACATTTACTCCTCCGGTTCTTTTTATCTCCGGTGAACTGGCATTCTGTGGTTGCGCAAATGCACCGTACGATAAAGTAAGGGTTAAGATAAATGTCAGAAGAAACCTCTTTCTCATAAACAGGATATAAAAGACTAAGAAACCAGTTATTATGTATTAACCGGGGAAATAAAATCAATATATCAGCAGGAAGTTATCTTCTTATAATTACTTTATGTTCAGGGCCGGTAACACCTCCGAGGTTGACGGTCCGGAAAACAATCTCGTTGTTATCTTCTTTTAAGTCTACTTCTACCACCTTCGGAACATCTATCCAATTTCCGTTCGGTATTTCTTTCATCTGGTATGTTTTGAAATTGGGTGTATTTGAATCGAGTTCAATACGTGCTCTGTTTCCTTCAATTACAACTTTTGAATCAATGGTATTCGGCGTCCATTCAATGGCTTTACGGTCAGAGACGAGCCTCATGTAGGGAGTGTTATAGGCCCAATGCGGTTTCCCGTCCCAAATCCAGGTATGGTTCTTAAAGTAGTCATCCTGGTACATATTCAGCGGTGTATTGAAATCAGGCCAGGATGTAAACCTGTTATTTAACTGCTCCCATTCTATCCATGTAAAGGTCTGAGCAAAGCGTTCTTTCGTCACTTTTTGCATCACTCCGTTCTTGTCGGCTACGCTGTCAAACGCAATCGGGGTCCGGTCAGCTCCTTTCACCATTACTATATCTGCAGCCTTGTTTTTTAAATATTCATCGCGGACCTCCAAAGCCGATAACGGAATACCGTTCTTTTCAAAATGATGATTGTACTTTGCATCGGATAAAAACCATTTATGATACTTATTTAACCAGATCTCATTGATGCCATGATGACCATCGGGACCACCTTTAACGCCCGGCCCGGCTCCCAGGCATCTTGTCACATAACCGTAGGCATTCATGACAGCGTTCTGAACGATCATAAAATGACCGCAATGAAAGCCATATCCTTTTAATGCCGCGTCTAGGATGCCTTCCGCGGAACCATGTCCAGGGTAGTGATCTGCAAAATCGTTGATGCTGATTACCTTCCTTATCCAGTCCCTTAATAGCAAAATCCTTTTCAGCTCATCCTTTTCACCGTGAAAAATGGTATCCA
>DASULB010000268.1:0-7636 GCA_036278455.1 Chitinophagaceae bacterium
TGTCTTGGGCTGGGGTTGCAACATGTCGCCGCCGGTGAACTGGAAATCATCGGAGAGATACGCTTCCCACCCGTTCTTTCCTGCAAGGCCGTTGTAATAGCCGTAAAGCAATTCTTTGGTCGTCATGTTTTGCTGTTTAAAAGGTGAATAAGACTATTTGCTTGTCCCCGCGGCCGCTGAGGCCGTCGCCTCCTGCGCATCGTTGCTGTATTTTTTGTCGGGAAGCCCCTCTCCCGTGGATAACAAAGCTGCCAGGCTTTTTTCAATGTAAAACGTCCATCCTTCCTGGCAATTTTCATAACAAGCTATTTCGGGGACCAGCCCCTCATGTGTCATGGTGACATCGGTCTTGCCCCCGCTGGCGGTGATCTCGAAGATGATCCGGGTGCCGTTCCACTCCCTTTTATCCAGCCAGGCCAGATAGGAGTCGGTCACATCCCAGACTGTTTTTTTGCCGGGGATCATTTTGGCGACGCGGAAGGAGACGAAGGTCTTGCCAAAGCGAACCGTGAAGGTATCGCCTGCCCTGGCCGACGCGCCTTCGAAACTTTTCGTCCACCAATCCCATACGCGGTTGATGCGTTCTGATGCCTCAATGGGTGACAGGCCGGAGGCAATCGTGCAATGAAAGCTTTGTGAGTTCATCATGTTGGATTTTTGTATGTACAAAAATAAGCCAGGGAGGAAGGATGGAAGGTTGTCACAAACGACATTCATGGGGTGTAACGCGACAAGGGTTAAATTTTTATATTTGTGGGAGGGATCCCTCCCTTATGTTTGCAGCCGGCTCTGGCCACTGCAACCACGAAAAGAGGCTGGCCCCGTACCTGTAACATATTTTGCCATGAAACACGTTTCTATCCTGATCCCTGAGGGTGAGATGCCGCCCAATACGATCATCAGTGTCATCGGCGCGTATAAGATACTTTCCGTCGTCAACGAAAAGTATGTGACCCTTGGAAAGGAGCCTGTTTTTAACGTCCTCCTGGCCTCTCATTCCGCCAAGGCCGCAATGATAGGCGGGAAGTTTTTTATTGAGGCCGACAGCGCTTTCGGGAGCATCAAAAAGACCGATCTGATCATCATTCCCCCGACAGGCCTCGATGAGGAGACCCTCAGGCTTAACGGTGTTTTCGTGCCCTGGATAAAAAAACAGTACAGCCAGGGCGCCGAGATTGCCAGCATCTGCACAGGCGCTTTTTTGCTCGCGTGCACCGGACTTCTGAACGGGAGGGGATGCTCCACGCACTGGAAGGCCGCCGACCAGTTCAGGCTGCTGTTTCCCGCCGTGAATCTGATGGCAGACAGGCTGATTACCGATGAAAGGGGTATTTACACCAACGGGGGCGCCTATTCCTTTTTAAACCTGATGCTGTACCTGGTCGGAAAATATTGCGGCCGCGAGATGGCCATTTACTGCGCCAAGGTGGGCGAGATCGACTTTGAAAGGAACAAACAGTCGCCTTTTCATATTTTTACCCCTCAGAAGAATCATGACGACGAGCCGGTAAGAGCCGCTCAATGCTATATTGAGAACAATATCGCCGAAAAGATATCCGTAGATGATCTGGCCAAAAAGTACGGCCTGAGCAAGCGGAACTTTGAACGGAGGTTCAAGAAGGCCACGGCGGACACGCCGATGGGCTACATTCAGAAGGTCAGGATCGAGTACGCCAAGAAGAATTTTGAGACCTGCCGTAAGAATGTGAACGAGGTGATGTACGATACGGGGTATTCCGACAGGAAAGCCTTCAGGATGGCCTTTAAGAAGGTCACCGGCCTGCTGCCCAAAGAATATCGCAATAAATACAGGGGCCGGAGCTGATCTGCCAGGCAGGAGGTGCAGCGAGGACATTCCTTTTTTTCACACGTGCGGTTGAATCAGCGTGCAATTCGCAGTTCAAAGGTTTTTAAACAAACACACCTGGGTGTTTCTTCTTCGACAATCAAAAGCTGGATGATTTGCAAAACCAAGTCGGTATTGAAAAAGAGACTAATGTTATTGCGGACTTCCTATATCTTGTATCTTGTCGCAAAGAATTACAGAAAAACCTGCCGATGGTCAATGCCAAAACCTTAAGGAGAAATCGAACTTTTGAAAAACTGCTCTGAGAGACATTTCCAGAACGATCCTTGCATTAAAGTCTAATATTTTAGTTACAATTGTCGAAGGCTATGATTTAAAACAGCCTGGTACTGAAAAACGCCCGACAGCAGTGCCTCCCAAGATATTTTTTAATCGGGTTTATCTTAAACGCAGCAAACATTCGATTTAAGTTTTCATTTTACAACGTTAAATTAAACTATAGCCTTGTCGAACGATATCTGATTAGATAACAACAGTTGGGTTTTAAGTACCTTATTGGCATAAAAAAAAGGAAACAGCCGTACTATGGTGTTTCCTTAAGTAGCCCCGCCAGGGATCGAACCTGGATCCTAAGTTCCGGAAACTTATATACTATCCATTGTACTACGGAGCCATTTTCCAGAAACAGGATGGCAAAGGTAGGGATTTTAAGAAAAATTTACCTGGAAATCATCAAGCTATCGGCGTAAAAAAGCCATTCATTCGCGCCAGATCGCTTAGTTCCGGTTTTTATGTGGAAAATAAAGGACCCGATGACCTGGAAATCATCATATCCTGGCAGACGACCCGTTTTGTTTTTTTAGTAATCCTGAGAAACAACCCCCTGTAAGTCCCGCTATTCCTTTGTCACCTTGAGTTTCTTTACTTCAGCGACAAATTCCTTCGCGGGTTTGAAGGCGGGAATATAATGCTCAGGAATCTGTACGGCTACGTTTTTCTTGATATTACGACCTATCTTCGCAGCTCTTTTTTTGGTGATAAAGCTGCCGAAGCCACGGATATAAATGTGTTCTCCTTTGCCTAAGCTTTCTTTAACTTCTTTAAACATCGCTTCCAGCGTGACCAGTACATCCACTTTGGGAATGCCGGTCTTATCGGAAATGTTGTTGATCAGGTCTGCTTTTCTCATGGCGGGTGGGGTTTAATGTATCAAAAATAGCATAAAAAATTAACATTCATATATTTAGCACTATCTTTTTTAGGTTTTCAAAAAATGCAGAATTTGACAGGTGTTTTCAAATATATCCTTTTTATTTTTAACTTTTTTTAAAGATACACAATAATTCCTTATTATCTAATCATTAATGAGTTATCCATCAGTTTCTAAGGATATATGAAGGCAATTTCAGGGAAAAAACAGGCATTCACGTTTAAATTGATGCGGTGGGGGAAGCATAATGACCGTAAAATGCCATGGAAAGGCGAAAGGGATCCTTATAAGATCTGGCTTTCAGAAATTATTCTCCAACAAACACGCGTGGAGCAGGGGATGCCTTATTATGAACGTTTTGTGGAACGGTATCCCACTGTCGGAGATTTGGCCGGCGCATCCGATCAGGAGGTTTTCCGCATGTGGCAGGGCCTGGGCTATTATAACCGTTGCAAAAATATGTTAAAGGCTGCAAGGGAGGTCTGTAAAACATATGGCGGACTGTTTCCGGATACTTATAACCGGATACTGGAGCTGCCGGGCATAGGGGAATACACCGCTTCAGCGATCGCTTCTTTTGCCTATCATCTGTCTCATGCCGTTGTAGACGGAAATGTACAGCGGGTGCTGGCGCGTTTTTTTGGTATTCAGGAAGCGGTGAACAGCCCTGCAGGAAAGAAGCATTTTGCCACTCTGGCCAGAGAGGTATTGGATGAGAGTGATCCGGCGGCCTATAACCAGGCTATCATGGATTTTGGTGCTACAGTGTGCACGCCTCAGAGGCCTGCCTGTGGGGACTGTCCGCTGCAAAAGGAATGCTTTGCAAAACAGCATCAACTGACGGGAACGCTTCCGGTGAAAATCCCCAAGGCGAAACCACGAACGCGTTATTTTAGTTACGTGGTCGTCTGTTATCGCGGCAAAACCTCTCTTGAGACCTACCTGCACAAACGTGATTCCGGCGATATTTGGCAGAATCTCCATGAATTCACACTGTGTGAAGATGAAAAGTTCTCTGATGAAAAGGCGCTACTAACAGAGACTCCTGTAGGGCTGTGGCTGAAGGGAAATCCGGTCGGATCACTAAAATGGTCAAAAACTTACCGGCAACAGTTGACACATCAGGTCATAAATGCCAGATTTCTAAGGATAGACCTGCAAAAACCTGTATCCGCGGGGCTTAGGGGAGATTACTTTCCGGTGCCGGCAGACCGTTTGAATGAGTATGCTTTCCCCCGAATCATCGTCCGTTACCTGCAGGATGCTAAATTGTTAAAATAAAAAGAGAATTCCTTATTTTGTAAAAAAATCCTAACTTTAAGAGGAAAATAGACAGGGGAAAAAGGATACTACAGTTAAACCAAAAAGTGTGGTTATGCGTGGAGTTAATAAAGTCATATTGATTGGAAATCTTGGACGGGACCCTGATACACAATATTTGGAGGGAAACATTGCGGTATCGAAGTTTTCCCTGGCCACCACGGAAACCTATAAAGACAGATCGGGGAAACAGGTTTCGCAAACAGAATGGCATACCATCGTGCTGTGGCGCGGGCTGGCGGAATTATCACAGAAGTACCTGCGTAAAGGCAGCTTGGTCTACATCGAAGGGCGACTCAGGACGCGAACATGGGAAGACAAGGACCACAATAAGAAACATGCGACCGAGATCGTGGCGGATAACCTGGTGATGTTGGATAAGCGGTCCGAATATAACAACCTGGAGCATTTACACGAAGGGCATCAGGAACATGATTTACATGGCATGCCCCATACACATCGGCAAGAGGATGAAGGCGGTGAGTCCGGGACAAAGGGAGACGGCTCCATGGGAGACAACAAGGAAGAATCGGCAAATGACGATTTGCCCTTCTGAATACGCGTGCCGGTATCCGCTTTTAGCGCGAATACCCTTGTATCATCATTCAAATTATGATGATTAACGTAAATTTGTAAAGGGAAAGCAACTTCAACATGAATTACTTTCCCTTTCTTATTGTTCATCTAAAGGTATGTCATTTGGATTATCATTCAGCCTACGTATTGTTCTTACAGGCACAGGCTACTTTCAGCGCGACAGATATTACCGTCCTGGTGATCGCCTGCTTGTTATTGATGGTTGTTTCTGCGGTGGTTTCCGGAGCGGAAATAGCTTTCTTTTCGCTGGATAGCAAAGACCTCAACATGCTGAAGACAAGGGAAAGCAATAATGCCCGCCTGATTCCCCTGTTGCTGGAAAAGCCACGCCTGCTGATGACAACGCTCGTGATCACCGCGACGATCGCCAACATCGGCATTATCTTTATTCTCAATTACCTGTTGGAGTTGCTGG
Organism: Chitinophagaceae bacterium; assembly: GCA_036278455.1. GTDB lineage: Bacteria > Bacteroidota > Bacteroidia > Chitinophagales > Chitinophagaceae > FW021-bin31. The sequence goes on from DASULB010000268.1 coordinate 5,350, forward strand.
TGGATACCAGCGAGCATATGGTGCTGTCACTGTTTGTCAGGATCGTGATCATCTCGGCGATCCTGCTATTGTGTTGCGAGATACTTCCGAAAATCTATGCTACCCAGAATAAACTCCGCATGGATCTTTTCGCCACGCCCTTGGTACAGGGGCTTCTCAATATTCTGCAGCCTGTCAGTAGCGCATCGCTGGTAGTATCGGATTGGCTGAGCGACAGGATATTCGGAAGAAGCCATGGGTCCTTCAGTGCGGAGGATATTGATGAAGCCATCGCACTATCCGTCAACCAGTCGGCGAGCCAGGAAGAAAAAAACATGCTGCGCAGTATCATCAACTTTGGCCAGATTACCGCCAAGCAGATCATGCGCGGTCGTCTGGACGTATCCGGCATTGAATACGATGTTTCCTTTAAATCGCTTATACTCAAGGTTGGAGAATTGCATTATTCCCGGCTGCCGGTGTATAAGGGCAACCTGGATAACATAGCCGGGATGATCCATACCAAAGACCTTTTATCCCATTTAAACAAGCATGATGATTTTGACTGGCACGAAATCATCCGGCAATCCTATTATGTGCCGGAGCAAAAACTTATTGAGGATTTACTAAAGGAGTTTCAGACCCAGCGGATGCATTTCGCCATCGTAGTGGATGAATTCGGAGGAACCAGCGGCATTGTCACCCTGGAAGACATTATGGAGGAGATTATCGGGGATATCAAGGATGAATTCGATGAAGAAGAGTTTTATTACAAGCGGGTGGATGAGCGTAACTTCATCTTTGAAGGGAAAACAATGTTAAACGATGTATGTCGTATACTGGATATAGCCGCTGATACGTTTGAAGGGGTAAAGGGAGAAAGCGACTCATTAGGTGGGTTGATCCTGGAGATCGCCGGCGCATTTCCGGAAACGAACCAGGTGATCACTTATGAGAATTTTGATTTTACCATTCTGGAGATCAGCAAAATGCGGATACAAAAGGTACAGATAACCGTCAATCCGGTAGAAATAGATTTTGACAAATGAGTATAAAAAAAGCAGTGATTACTTGTTGTTTGACGGTTTGCGTGGTATCTTTTTTATGCTCCTGTCAATCCGGCTATACCCCCAAGCCACGCGGTTATTTCAGGATTGAGTTTCCCACGAAACGGTACCAGGTTTTTGATGAGCCGGGATATCCCTATACCTTTGAATATCCCACCTACGCGAAAATTGTAAAAGATACCGCCTTCTTCAATAAGAGGCCTGAAAACCCCTGGTGGATCAATGTGGTATTTCCTCAGTTTAACGGAAAAATATACATCAGCTATAAAGTGATCGGCCCGAAATATTCCCTGGAAAAACTGGTGAACGACGCCTACGCCATGACCTATAAAAATACCGTAAAAGCGGATGCCATTGTGCCGGAGATGTTTCAGACGCCCCATCACGTCAGCGGCATATTTTACAATGTCAGCGGGAATGCAGCCACCGCCAGGCAGTTTTTCGCCACCGACAGCACCAGGCATTTTTTACGTGGCTCCCTTTACTTCTATGCAGTACCCAACGCCGATTCCCTGAAACCGGTTGTCCAATTCGTGGAAAAAGATATGTGGCATTTACTGGAAACCCTGCAATGGAAATAAAGGGACGCAGGTTTAGAAAGGAGACGCCTTTGTGGTTTATCATGATCAGTTTTCTTGCGAGGTCTGTTTGAATGATCAGTTATTCCGGTTATGGAATGGCACTAGGCTCAGACCGGTATGGGTATTATTTGAAGATATCTTCCTATTTTTGCCATTTATCTTTTGCGTATGTTGGCTATTGATCAGGTACTTATCAGTGATGAGGTCATAGAAGAGAAATTTGTATGTGATCTCTCCGGTTGTCACGGAGGCTGTTGCGTGGACGGGGACACCGGTGCACCGTTGGACAAGGAAGAAACGGCCCTGCTGGACGATATTTACGAAGAGGTAAAGCCCTATCTCTCCGTTGAATCCATCCGCGAGATCGAACGACAGGGCAAATATGTTTATGATGACGAGACAGGCTTTGTCACACCGACCATTGGCGGGAAAATGTGCGTCTACGGCGTGCTGGAGTATGGCGTTGTAAAATGCGGCATCGAGAAAGCCTGCAACGACCACCGCATTTCTTTTAAGAAGCCCATATCCTGCCACCTGTATCCCATTCGCGTGCAAAGCTATGATGGTTATGAGGCCATGAACTATGAACCACGCGACAAGCTTTGTCACCCGGCCTGTGTTTTGGGAGAAAAGCTTCAGGTACCGGTGTATCGTTTTTTA
>DASULB010000269.1:0-3177 GCA_036278455.1 Chitinophagaceae bacterium
GTCGGATTGGGTGGTAGTCCCGCTAAAAGTGACGCCATGAATGCAGATTATGATCATAAAATGAAGCCGGTGACATTGAACAATAAAGATTACTGGAATATCGACCTGCTCAGGGATGCTGCTGATACCACTTTTGAAGCAACACCCGAATCGGTTGTTAATGATATAAAAAAGATATCCCTGTTCTACGCGGCTTTAGAGAAAAAAAAGTTAGAGGATACATATGAGGCACAACATGCGGTGTTGATCCTTGAAATGGTAAAAGCTATTCACGAGCGCAGGAAATTAAAGGAGCAAAAGAGATTACAGTCATTGCCTGAGCGGTCGCAGGTAGCCGCTGACAATTTATACATTAGTACAGTTAAGAATTTAACAGAGGGACTTGTTCATCATCTGGAGAGCTGTAAAGGTTCTTCCAACAAGAATAGACGGGAAATGTATTTCATATGGTCCAACGCGGGATAAATCGATGCCATTTAAGGAATATCTGAGTCGCATTTGAAAGTATCGAAACTTTATATTAATGACATCATCCACTTCAACAGGGATGAAGTCAAAGGTTTTCGGTGGTCTATCTCGAAGCAATGATTTCTGTGTTAAAAGGATAGGTGCAAAATGTTTACAGCGACTTCAGGCGTTGCATGGACATCGTCGCAAGCATTTTGCGGATAAAGGATGAGGAAGGGTTTGGCTTCTTGACAGAAGGTGTTGTTGCATTTCGTCCCGAATGCTTTACCAGATATGGAAGATCTCAGAACAGATGGGCGAAGCGGAAACCCCGCATGCCTCGGACAAACAATACGACGGGCTTGGGTGGTTATTTGGAGTGCTTGTAGCATCAATCCGGAATGATTTATTAAATCTTTTGATCAATTCGTTTTAAATATGACAAGATATACCATCCTCATAGCAGCAGTGGCCGCATTAGGCGGATTGCTTTTTGGTTTTGATACCGCTGTGATAGCCGGTACGCTGTCTCCTTTAAAGGATTATTTTGACTTGGGTGATGCAGCTATCGGGTTGCTCGTGGCGGCGGCGTCCATAGGATGTATTCCGGGTGCATTTTTTGCCGGCCGTTTCGCAGATCATTTCGGGCGAAAAAAAATGATGATTGCCACCGCTTTGTTGTTTGTGATAGCCGCCTTGGGGAGCGGGATAGCCGGCAGCTTTGTGCAGTTGGTGATTTACCGCTTTATTGGCGGTATTGCTATTGGCATGGCGTCTACGCTCGCGCCGATCTATATTTCGGAGATAGCGCCGGCCGGTTTCCGGGGCCGGCTGGGCATGTTGCAGCAGTTGGCCATCGTGGTAGGCATATTAATAGCCTTTATATCAAACTATTTCATTGCCAACGCTGGCTTTTCTTTTCTGACAAATAACAATCATTGGCGGTATATGCTGGCCGCTGCCGTCATTCCCTCACTTTTATTTTTACTATTGCTGTTGTTGATACCAGAAAGCCCAAGATGGCTCGTATTAAAAGACAGGCTGGCTCCGGCAAGAAGGATATTTGGCAGAATTTATTCAGCACGGGAGGCGGATAGTGAACTGGAGGTAGTGCAGGCTGACCTTAAAAGGGATACCCGGAAGATAAGATTTGTGGAAATATTTTCTTCCCGCTATAAAAAAATCGTTTTGATTGGGATTGTTTTTGCTTCTATAGCGCAGCTTACAGGCATCAATATTGTCTTTTATTATGCACCGCTTATTTTTGAGAAAACGCATGTAGGCGGAAGCGTTCTGTTTCAAACTGTTTTAACCGGGGTGGTTAATCTTGTCTTTACATTAGTGGCTTTTGCAATGATAGACCGGATAGGCAGGAAGAAGTTATTATTGGCCGGCTCGGCGGTGATGGGGCTTTGCATGTTATTTATCGGGTACTTGTTTTTGACTGACAGGCTGGATAATTATTTTGTACTCATTTCCATATTTGTTTATATAGCTGCATTTGCCTGTACCTGGGGGGCCGTCTTATGGGTATATGTGGCGGAGATATTTCCAAACAAGATCAGGGGCCATGCCACATCCTTTGCCATATTTGGCAACTGGATCATGAATACCCTTGTCTCCTTTACCTTTCCCGTGTTATTATCAGGATTGGGCGCGGCAACGACCTTTTTTATTTATGGTATTATAAACCTGGGAATGATCTTATTTGTGAGACGTTATATTTTTGAAACAAAAGAAGTCCCACTGGAAAAGGTTGAGCAATTATATTCTGCAGAATAATTACTTAGAAGACGTTTTACCCGGTGATTTGATTGCCCTGCTTAGGCCCCCCGCCTGCAAGGCGGCATGACATTTTGTTCCCTTTTGTGATTTTTACATTTCCGTGGAATATCGGTTCCATCATATTATTTGTATCTGCGTCAAAGGATTAATACCTGTGTACACCCTGCTTTCATGAACTTCTCCTGCAGACCTTCCCGGTGTGACTCCGAAGCTTTTTGAATGGCTTTTGATCATTACCTGTGCTGTTCTGTGTACAGTTTAGTGGCCTCATGAAGATATAAGGCATGGTGTGCCTGCCAGAAGGGTGACCCGGGCCAGCGCATCTCTTGCATGTATTGACGTCTCCATAAGGGAAGGTAGCCTGAGAATGCTTTTTCCAGGGTATGATGATAGGCGGGCAAGGCTATCTTTGAACCGGACATGCAGTCCGCTATGGCATTACCCGCGTAATAACCACTTCCGAGCGCTGCCGTCATTCCATAAGAGGAGACCGGATCGTAACTGTATGCCGCATCCCCCACCGCGAGCCAGTTTTCACCGTATACTTCTACCAGGTGCCCTGTTGCGGCCGATTTTATCTGCAGCCTGACTCCCTGTGGCTGGTAACCCGATGGAAATAGCCCGTGGATGTGGGGCGCCTGTTTTAATTTTGCCCAGTAACTGTCCAATTGTTGCATATTCTTGTCTATCAATTTCGCGTCCGTCATATACGCCGTCACAATCGTGCCTGTAATCAGTGGTGCTGCGTACCACCATCCCTCCGCTACAGCCTGAACGTAGGTGAATTTCGGGATAGGGTGGTTTGCGCCAACTTCGAAATGTGCTGCTATCCCGGTAAGTGCATCATAAGTTTTGCGTTGTATTCCGAGGCTGCGGGCCACCTTTGCATTTCTGCCCGTAGCATCCACCAGAAAGGCAGCAGTCATGTGTGTCAGATTTTGATCA
>DASULB010000270.1:0-17335 GCA_036278455.1 Chitinophagaceae bacterium
GGATTGCCGTTGTAAGATATGTTGTGGTAAATTTTGTGAGTATTAAGATTTTGTTAAGAAATTTCACCTTGTTAATTAGTTGTTACCAAATTGGTACTTTTTGGTAGCAAATTGGTAATAGATAGACTTTGATATCTTTAATCGACATATTCCTAGAAAATATCTAAATGATCGATTTATCCTATTTGTACGCTGCAAGCGCGTAAAATAAATTGAGAACGGGTAATCTACACGCGCGTTCAATATTTAATATTGATGCAGCGTCACTTTCTTCCTTAATCTCTTTATTTTTAAAATTTTATTCGTATCTTCTCTAGGAAAAATAGGGGTAAAATGTCCTATTATTTTCCTCCATGGGATACGAATTTAGAGCCAAGCGATGGCAATGTCCGCAATTGGCTAGACAATCTCTACGCTAAGTTTCAGCCAGTAGAACAAGCAAGATGGAATCAAGCCAATATCGATACGCTCTTCCATGCTGGCGAGCAGCGATTTATTAATTCTTACTTTAATTTCTATCCACAATACAACTGGCAGAACTTTAACTTTAATATTGTTCAGCAAATGAACAATATGGTGACAGGTTATCAAAGGCAGCATCGCAAATCTATTATTTACCAGCCCTTTGAAAGCAATCACCCAACCGCTGCGGATGACTGGACAAAAGTTGAAATGTACTGCAATCAGTACAGGCAAAGGCTAGAGAAGTTTTCAAGGGCTTGCGAGGAATCATGCATTTCTGGTTTTGTATTATTGCAACCTTATTTAGATTTTAGAGATGATCCGATCAATGGAACACTCGACCTTAAACTATGGTCCTACAACTCCTTTCTTGCTGATCCCTATTTCCGTGAACCCGACGCATCTGATGCGAATTTTTTTTGGATGCAGCAGTATATATCTAAACAAGAAGCGCAGCTCACCTTTCCAGATAAAATAGATACTATTAAACCAATGGCCGGAACGCCCCAGCGCTATGGCAACTTCTATTTCTTGCCAGAAAACTACAATATGGCGCGCAATGATCTTCTTGTTCTTTCATACGTCTGGTACAGGTGGATGCGCAAGAAAAGAATGCTCATCAATAAGATCACAGAAGAGCTATTTGACTACGGCGGGACGGAAAATGAACTAGACGAACTGCTTGATAAAGTACCGGAACTTGAAGAAATCAAGATGGATGTTCCCTCTTGGAAGCTTGCCGTCGTTCTGAACGATCAGCTCATGTTCCAAGGTTATAATCCTCTTGGTTTTGATGAATGCCCAGTCATCCCCATCTACTGGAACTACGATCCTCAGATAGCCTATTATGATCTGCGCGTTCGCTCTCTTACTCGCGCTATGCGCGATCCCAACTTCTTGCTTAATCGTCGCATCATCTTGAACCATGATATAAGCGAGTCATCGATCAATAGCGGATGGAAATATAAAGAAGATGCGATTTCAAATCCTGAGAACTTGCGCTATTCCGGCCAAGGTAAGGATCTGATTATTAAGACGGGTTTTGAGATGGGCGATGCGGAAAAGATCATCCCCAATGCTGTTCCGCCATCTGATATGCAACTAGCCGATCAGATGCTGGATTTAATTCAACGAACAAGCGGTATTTCCTATGAGAACTTTGGCCTCTCTGATGACAAGGCTATATCAGGTCTTACAACAGCACTGCGACAGGCTTCATCTCTTGTTGCGCTCCAAAAGTATTTCGACCAGTGGGACACTGCTCTTAAGCTTCTGGGTAACCTTGATCTCAAAATTATCCAAAATAATTGGTCATCTCAAAAAGTAGCTAAGATTTTAAATAAAGAGCCCGATCCTCTTTTCTTTAATAAGATGTTTACTAGACATCAAGTTGTCGTTTCTGAAGGATTAAATACAGAAACGCAACAAAAAATGCATTTTGTAGAGCTTCTAGAACTCAACGAACGCATGGGAGGGGCGCTACCACCTTCCTTCATCATGAAATACTATCCTGGCCAAGGGAAAGAGGAGATTACGCAGTTTCTCGAGAGCCAAGCTCAACAAGCACAAGCGGCACAACAACAAAAGGAGATGTTGGAAAATGCATTTACAGATGCGCGGCTTAAAGAGCTCTATTCGAGAGCGGCGAGCAATATTGCTATGGCCCGAGAGCGACATGGGCGTAGCGAAAGTAATATTGGGCTGTTCGAAGAAAGATTATCGGAAATTACACAAAATAGAGCTATGGCAACAAAAGCGAAGGTGGAGTCCCTTGAAAAGCTTCTCGATCTTATTCAAAAATATGGAGAGATTGAAGCGGCGCTTAAAGCATCGCAGCTCCAAGGAATTGAACTTCAGCAACAAGAAGAGGAAGCTCGAGAAAAGATCGATGCGAAGCGAACAGCTGATGCTAATGAGTTTTTAAGCAAAATTTCTAGTCAGATGCCGACCCAGAATATTTCGCAGGCGATTTAGCATTAAAAATGTCTATAAAATTGTTGAATAAGAAAACTTTATCCGTATATTTGCTGCTTACAATGGCGAGGAGGCCTTTATGGGTACAAGAAGAATGAATGACCGCAAGCCAGATTTTGGCGGAAGCGGAAAACATGGCGAAATATTTCCTAACGAAGTTCATGTAAAACACATGAAGTCGGGCGATGGCGCGGGCTCTATCCATGATTATCCCGATAGAGAAGAAGAAATAGTTCGCTGGCAAGATCACAGCATTAAAAAAGCTGAGGGCGAAAAACTAAAAGCTGGTTTCCGCAACTAAGAGGCATATATGAGCTTTTCGAATTGGGACTTTTCTAATATTAAATATAATGACAGAGACCGCGTCGCTGCTGGTAATCGTTATGGTGTTGGCGAAGGACCGAAGGTCGGAAAGCTCAGAGCATCTTATCTGACACAAGATGTTCCTAAAAGCAAGCTAAAGATGCCGCCATTTAGGATTGCTTAATTGAGTGTAGCGTTTGCTTGATTGATTCCATGGGCATGAACGCTTCGTTTACAATGAAATAAATCAAAAATATCACGATTATTCCAAGTGTTACCCATACCATAGTTTTAATCTCAGATGGTATTTGCATATTGCCTCCTAGATCATCTTGAACATATGCGAGCAATCTAAATTTAGCTTAGAAATGCTTTCTTCTCTTGCTCTACGACGTCTTGCCTCTTGAGATATTTGCTCGTAGATTTTTTGGGCTGTCGCATCGTCGGGATCGTCTGGATCGCTGGCCTCAAGTCTTGCCCTGTCTGTTTCAAAAAGATGTATGCTGTCTGTCACGGTTTGGTTTTCGCACATTTTTCCTTTTTCAAATAAAGACCATTGCTCTCTTGGAGGTATTATCCAAATGACATTTACTTCTTCTGGCTTTTTGGGATCGACTTTAAAAAGCATGCTATTTGTCTGCGATTTAGGGCGAATAAGTCTTGGCTGCCAAATTATTCTTGTCCTAATGCCATCTTCATCTTTTCGGGCATGAGCAAAGATATAAAATCGTCTGCCATCAAACGGATCAGCTTTAATCATCATATTTAGATTTTCAGTTATCCCAAGACTATTTAGCTGATTGAGCTTTTGTAATCTTTCATGAGCGTCTAATCTGTCAATGTTAAGTACGGTTGTCATCTTTACAGTATCTTTATGGTCATCTTTAAAATTATTTAATTGAATCTTAATAAATATTCTGCATTTTATGAAGGAGAAAAGAGAAATCTTTTTGAGCTGTCCGGAATTTCCGGACAGCTCGACGTAACCGTACCCTCGTCAAGTACACTTCGGCGTAAATGAGATTCGCCATCTCAAAAGGAAAAAGCAATGGATGAGCAAAGCGTAATAAATCAGGAGGCCGCTAGCCCTGAATCACCCAGTGCGCAGCAAAAGATGTCTGATAAGGACATTAATTTTGCAAGGCTTCGACAAGAGCGAGAGCATCTAGCTTACGAGCTTGAAAAGGCCAATATAGAACGGCAAAAGCTGCTAGAGCAGATGAATGCCAGATCCTCCATTCCTCAAGAAGACGATGAAGACGAGGATGGCTATATTGAGCCTGAAAAAGAAATCAAACGCTTGAAAAAGGCCCTCAAAGCTTCGAAATTTGAGAGCCAGAAGCAAGCGGAGCACGTTGCCCGTCGTATTGTCGAGGAAGAAAACAAGAAAAATTTTCTGTTTCGTCTGAAGGCAGAGCATCCGGATTACGATGCTGTTGTTAATGACGAAACGGCATTAAAACTTGAGCAGCAATTTCCTGGGATGGCAAATAGCATTAAGAATATTCCCGATGATTTTGAGCGGAGAAAGCTGGCGTACGAGACAATAAAGTCGCTTAATTTGCATAAGCCTAAAAAGCAAGAGCCGATCATGCAAGACAAGATCGATTCTAACCGCAAAAGTCTTTATTATACTCCATCGTCATCAGGCTCCGGTCCAGCTCAGATGGGTGATTTTTCTCCGACAGGTCGTAAGGCCGCGTATGAAAAGATGCGCGAGCTTATGAAAAAACCTCTTCGGGCTTAAGGTCCTTCCAAGACGTTCCTGCTCTTAAACAGGAATAAATATGGCAATTACAACAACTTCAAGCCTCGGGCCTGTGATATTGCAATCACTTGCTCCGGCTCTTTTGTACGTGCCAACTCCTGGGTTTAACTACATTATCCCTGCGGATAAGGTAACTATGCCGATGCACGGCGGTACGACGATGAGATTCTTGAGACCAAGACTTCTCGTTCCACCTACGGTGCAACTCGGCAACTCAGGAATTGAGCCGCCGCCACAAGTGCCTCAACGCGACGTGATTGATGCGCAAATGGCTTTTTTCGGTTGGTCGGATTTTCTTTATTTAGAAGGAAACGCCGCATGATTGTGCCGAAAAAGTTGATGAAGAATGACAAGTTGTATCATCAACGAGCAGGTATGCAAGAATTTGCCTGCTATAAACCTGTTCTAAATAACTGGGAACTCTTGTATAATTTTCACGGTACTAAATGGAGTGAAAAAATGCAAGACAATCAGAGGGAAGAATTAATCTATCTCGCCGGTTTATTTGATGGTGAGGGCACTATAACTATTAATTCTGGTTATTCTAAAAAATATGTCATTAAAAATAGATGTTCAGATATGGGTTATGGTGTTTTAGTAAGAATTGGTATGAATGACGAAAAAAGCATTCGGCGATATCATGAATTTTTTGGAGTAGGACAGTATTTCTCTGAAAAAGAATATAAAGGATATCGAGCCATGCATAGGTGGCAATCGCGTAAACAGGATCAGGTAAAAAAAGTGATTCTGAAATTGGAGCCTTTTTTAAAATTAAAAAAACCTCAGGCCCAATTGGCTTTGAAATTTTTAGAGGAATGCACACGACCAAAAGATGTAAGAATTGGAGTAGCTTTTCCTCCTGAATTGATAAAGAAGCGATACGAATTTTACATTCAGATGAAGATTCTTAATGGTATAGATGTATCAGATTATTCACCCGCAACGACTAAACGAATAGGGCGTCCAAAAAGCATCAGGGCGCAAGCGATAGTCTGAACTCATAGGTGACTATGAGAGGGAGATCCGAAGAGGTTTCCCCGCCAGAAGGTTAAAATAAATAACAGACTGGTCACAAAAGTAACAGCATGAATTCTCCAAGACCAAGACCCAATCTTGGCTTGGGTAGCAGACCGATTGGCAGTAGCCATGAGGCAAGCGGAAGATATTATCCTCCGCGATTATTTGCTCTCAGCCGCAAGCGTTATTAACGCGAACGGCGGAGCCGACGGTAGACAAAAAGGGTTTATTGCCGTCGATAAATCTTCTCTAATAGTCTTGGAACTCCTAGCAGCATAGGACAACAAGGGGCAAGATATGAATATAAAATGGAACCATAGAAACGATTCATGGCCTATGGCTACTTCGGATTTACGAGACCATATTTATATAGTTAGTGATGGGATAGAAATGACGATAGCAAGATGGGTCGATCTTTGCCATGAAGACCCAAATTGCGGAGCCTCCGCGGACGAGTTTTCATTTTATCCAGTCAAAGAAATGGAAATAATATATTGGTATGGGCCAGTTTCTAAACCAATAGAAGATATTTCATAATATCAGCCTGAACGTAGCAAGCGAGAAGACGTTGTTTATTTTTGTCCAAGATGTAAGTCATTGTTAAAATACAAGTCGCGTTATGCAATTGGGCCTAATTGGGAATGCAAAAACGGTCATGAATTTACAACGGATGAAATAATGACGATGCGGTGCTCTGAACACGGTAGTAATACCGTGAGGGAAGTGCAATAGGCTTCCTCGCCAGATGGTTACAAAATGTAACTTGCTGGTCATAAAAGTAACAGATTTGGATAACCCAACAGAAATTTCAGCGCTCGATTGTTCGATTGTAGCATCTACACTCGATACAAACAACGCGATGAAATTCATGAGCGGAATCGAAGGCGATTTGAAATTCGGAGCTGCTCCTGTGCGCTCAGCTTATTTCATGCTGTCATCTACAGAGATACAGCCTGATTTGGATAAACTCGTTGGCTCAGGATTTATAAGCCAATGGAACTATAAAAATTGTGTAGTTCTAAAACCTTTGGTAATTGACTTGGAACTTGCAGCGTAAAGACGGCGACAACAAGGGGCAAGATAATGGAAGAACAATGCTTTCTCTGTTTAGGATGGTTTAAAGACGATGATATCTGGATTAATATTCCTCATACCGACGTCTATTATTGTAAACCATGTTATTTCCATGATCAGCCTGAACGACTAAATCCAGAGGACGGCAATGCCGTATGCGATAGTCTGAACTCTATGGATAACATAGAGAGGGAGATCCGAAGAGGTTTCCCCGCCTGAATAAATCAGGTCATAAAAAGTAACAGAGTGCCACATAATAGTAATGCTTTGCCTACAGAGTATGGCTCAATCCTTAACTTAAGGATTTTGACAAGCTCTGAGGCCGCTGTTTCTCGCGGAACATCGTTGAATGGCAGAGACGTTTACTATAACGCTGTTGTAGGAAAACAGGCGTATACGCACATAGATCAAGATGGCTATTCAATGCAACTGATCTATCGCGATCCATATTATTCTGGTGCCTTAGCCCAGAACGCTACCCTTGCAGTGAAGTTTGCCCAGTCGCAAGCGATCACTCAAGACACAGCGATCCGACTTTTAGCAACAACAAGAAGCTTTTAAAGGAGGATAGAATATGGAATATAGTAAACTAGCAAGCGGAAAAGTAACAGGCGTGACAGGCGGAATAATCCCCGTCAATCTGCCATTTATACCAAACGTTGTAGAGCTCAATAACTTTACAGCGTCTACAACTCCTGCATCAGGTGGCGTTGTTAGAACATATTGGACAAGCGATATGGCGCAAGCCTCCGCTATTCAATATGTATTTAATGCAACACCTGTGCTCACTACTCAAACCACTACAACTGGCGGTATTAGCACATTTAGCGCAGGAGCACCACTGCTTGGTTCAACCCAGCAGATAGTATCTATCACAAAAGCAAACCCAGCTGTAGTAACAGTGACATCTCACGGTTACTCAACAGGCGATGTTGTAATCATGACAGGCCTATTCCAGTCCACAACAACTGGTATGCCTCAGATTGCAAGTATGCCTTTTGTGATCACTGTAACGGGTACTGATACCTTTACAATCCCTTGGAATACAAACCAATCTAACTATACTGCGCTCTCTGGCTCGCCAACAGGCGCTCTCGTTAGAAAAGTTCTGTATCCATATTTGTATTTCCCAGGTGTGAAAGTGATTTCTGCAATAACAACAGGAAGCACGACCACAATCGATACTACATCTAATCACAACTTAGTTGTTGGTAACGAAGTGGCATTTAGCATTTCATCTCCATGGGGTACAACACAGCTCTCCGGCACATCGTCTAGCATAGCTAACTATGGGCAAGAGCTGACAGGATATGTAACGGCTGTTAACTCGGCAACAGAGGTAGTAGTTGGTATTGACACGTCAAGTGGTTATACCGCCTTTAATAGCAACCCGACAGTTGCGCAAGCAATTGCGGGCCTAACTCCTCCGCAAATGAGGACAATTGGCGACAATAACACAGGTAGTGCAACCAACGCTTATCTGCCAACGACCATTAATGGGCCATCTATTGGCGGGGCTTTCCAAAACAATACACGTCAAGGATTTATTATCGGAAATACATCATCCGGTACAACATCAGACGTCATTCTTTGGACAGCTTATGCAATGGATTATCCAACGTAATGTATGGAAAAAGGGGGTATTTTGCCCCCTTTTTGTATAAAAAACTAAGGAGATGAAATGTCACACCTTCCACCATATCCTCAGAATGGATTGTTTAATCCGACAATCATGCCGCAGAATTTTCAGCCGGATAATTACACAAATTCTATCTCCGCAATTTCAACAGTTACAAATGGAGGGCTTCCTCCAACAATTCAAGTTACAACAACAAGTCCCAATCAATTTGTTACAGGCCAGCTGGTTAGATTCCTCATTCCCCCTGGATGGGGCATCACTCAATTAAATAACCAGCTGGGTTTTATTACAGATGTTATCTCTTCAACTCAGTTCATAGTGAATATCGATCCTACGGGCTTTAATGCTTTTGTGACGCCCAGCGCGCCATTAAATAGGCAGGTTCCTCAGTGTGTATGCGTGGGAGATGACAATTTATCATCTGTTTTTAACAAAAATATTGGTTACACAACGCTCGGAGCTTTTATTAACGTCAGTCCATAAAGGAGAAAAAATATGGCTAAAACAACAAAAGAATTAGAGAGCGCAGCGATTGCAGCAACAAAGATGCAAGAGCAGATGAGCGCGCTCACTCAAGATGCGATGCAATCTGCACCGCTGCATGAGGTAGAAGCACAAACAAAAATGACAAAAAAGCAGGTAGAAGAATATGACGCTCCTGTTATTAGGGCTACAAAGTCTATGCCATCTACTGGAAAAGCTCTTCCACAAGAGGCGCAAGCTAGAGAAGATGGATGGAAATATATAAAATGCATTGCTGAAAATAATGAAGTTGTCGGAGAAATGATTGAGTTTTGGTATAAAAAGTTCTCTGGCGATCCTATCTATTTTTGGCAAGTGCCTGTTAATAAACCTATCTATTTGCCAAAGCATGTCGCCCAGCACATTTCTGATCGCAAATACCACGTTATGAAGATGCAATCTAAGCCAATTCATGAAGTAGCCTTTGGCGAGCCAATGGATAGGCTAGTTTGTCAAGAAACCCGTAGACGTCTTGATTGTAGGTCTGTACAATTTGGATTTTAAATTATAGGGTTTTTATGAATCTTGTCAGCGACATCATAACATATGTAAGACGGATAATTAAGACGCCTAGCAATCAGGCTATTCCAGATAGCCTTATTATCGATTATCTTAACCGCTTTTACACTTATGATGCGCCGGCAAGATTGCAGCTTTTTGAGCTGAAGACAAAGTATAACTTTATGCTCACGCCTAATGTCGATAGATATAACGCGCCATTTAATGCGAATGGCAATCTCACCTATCAAAGCTTTCTTTCCCCTGCTTATATCGATGGAGCTCAAGCAAACTTTAGCATTTCTGAGGAGAGTTTTTATAAAGCTTATCCGCGTTTTATGACAAATGAGCAAAACGATTTTACATCAAACGGTGGTGGAAATTTTACAGGAAATACAACAAGGTTTCCTATTCAGAGGGGGTTTATTAATGATATTCCCCAGAATGATAATTTGCCTGTCACTCCCCCCTCCAGCCTCTTTCCAGGCATTTGGATAACAGCAAACGATTCTAATGGTGTTCAGCAAGTGGTTTCTGACTCGGGAACATTTGATCCCACAAACTTCAACGTGGGAATATTGACAGGGGCAGGAACAGGAACTGTTAACTATTTAACGGGAGCTATTAATGTCACATTTACGGGAAGTGTTCCTAACAGAGCAACGGTAAATGTTGATTATTACACCTATCAATCTGGCCGACCTGCCATTGTAAAATTTTATGACAATTATTTTGAGTTCCGCCCTATCCCTGATTTTCCTTATCTCTTCGAAATCGATTGTTATCTCACTCCAGATAGCTTTTTAAGCTCATCTGAAGCCCTAAAATTTGGTTATATGAGCGAGTGGCTAGCAAGAGGCGCAGCCAGAAAAATGCTCTCAGATATGGGCGATTACGATCAATTTGCGTTTTATGAACCTCTTTTTAGAGAACAAGAGATGCTAGTTATAAGAAGAACTGACAGGCAGAACAGCGTAAAGAGAACGCCTACGATCTTCTCCGAAATGCAGGTGCAAGAACCATATAATATCACTTCTAACTTTTAGGTTATTATGTCTATTTCTTATACACCAGGCGTTCCAAATGCAACCGATACAATACCTGCAACTCAAGTTCCTATTCAGAATAACTTTTTATCATTAAATCAGCAGTTTAGTGTTGATCATTTGGCGCTAACTAATGGTTCTCCGTACGGCGAACATATAAAAGTTACTTTAAATTTAAGAAATTCTGATCCTTCTGCTAGCGCTGATGGTCCCATACTTTATTCGAAAAATGTAACAAAGAACGAATTATTTATTGAGCCTACTTCTGGTCAAGGATCAGTTATACAATTGACTAATATTAATAAAGGAACGGGTACAGCAACTGGAACTCCTGCTGGTTTTGTAGGAGCAACATATTATTCAGAATATTCATTTTTGCCAGGTCCTGGCGGTTTTGTGATCATGTCCGGAAATGTTTTGATAGGGGCATATGTAGGAAGTTTTACAAATGTGCCTGTTGTTTTTCCGATTGCATTTACAACAACGTCAACATTAAGTGTAGTGGTAACCGGATTAAGAGGAACAACTACCGATTCAAATCCTGTAAACGTATCGGATCTTACAACTGGCGGTTTTACAATTAGATCAAATAGCACATCCTATAAGGGATATTCGTGGATAGCAATGGGGACATGAAATGTCACAGCGTCTTGTAGTTTCAAATATTCAAACAGGTTATGAGACGGACGTTTTACCTTTTAATGTCTCAAATGATGCATTCCCAGTTCTTCAAGATGCGCAGATTTATCGCGGCCGTGTTAGAAGAAAAAGGGGAACTTATCCTTTAGGAAGATTACAAAGAACTCTTACTTCAACACAGACCATTGCAGGAGCTGCCACATCCCTTGTCGCTACAATTTCTTTTCCTGCTGTCTCCCCTGAAGCTACGCTTGTTTCGCAAGGTCTGGATGCGCACGTTGATTTTGCAATATCTGGGGCTACACAAGCCAATCCCTGCGTTTTAACCGTTGTTGGAAATACATTTACAATCGGTCAGCATGTAACTATTAGCGATGTTATTGGGATGACCGAACTAAACGGCAATACATATGCCATTACAAATGTTGCTGGTAATAACGTCACAATCAACGTTGATTCAACAGGTTTTACGGCTTATTCTTCGGGAGGAACAGCCTTTGTTTATGGCCAAATCTATCGAACGATCACAGGAATAAGTAACGCCGCTTCGGCTGTTGTGACATCAAATAATCACAATATTCCCAATGGTTCGACAGTTTTAATCACAAATGTCATTGGTCTTTACACATTCTTTACAATCACAGGCGTAACAAATAGCGAGCCGATTGTTGTTACTGTAAACAATACCATAAATCCTGGAGACGTTGTTACATTTTCAGGCGTTAATGGGATGATCGAACTAAATGGCCAGCAACTTTATGTTATTGAAGCCTCTCCTACATCTATTACTGTGAAGGCTGATTCAACAGATTGGGGTAAATATACATCCGGCGGGACTGTTTTAGATACAAGTCAAAGCGCTGTTAATAATCTTACATTTACAACATCGGCTGCCACCGCAAATACCTTTACAATCAATGTAGATACTTCAACTTACTCCTCTTATAGTACTGGAGGAACCGCCTCCCTTTATACAAATCTTTTAACTGGCGCAAATCTCATTACTTTTAATCCTGCGTTTAGCGGAGATTCTACAGTAACTATAGATGTAGAATATTATCCCAATCTACCTGTAATGGGCATTGAGGATTATGACATAGGTCAGGCCATAACAGCGCCGATTAACGTTTTTTTCGATACTGTTTATGCCTATGAATTTAATTCGACGACAATGCAATTTTTTGATGTTTCCTTTTATAAAGACAGCAATGCGCCAGTAACATGGACAGGAGCTAATTATCAGCAATTTTGGTCGGCAAACTTTCAGGGTGCCTTTTGGGTAACGAATAATAATCCAGGTATAAATATTGTTTTTGCGACCTTTAGTTCTGGCTCTGGAACAACCGCTATTACTTTCAATTTTAAAACTGGCAGTCTTGCAGGATCAAATTTAACAACGCTAGTAGATGGCGATCAAGTATGGTTTAATGAGTGGACAAGCGGCGGCGTTACGATAAATGGATTAACAGGCGAGATTACTGATAGTACTGGCTCTGCTGCGGGAAATTACGTTGTGACTTTTTTTTCTAATCAAACTGTAAGTGGAACTGGAATAGGTCAGCTTTTAACTAATCAAATTGCTGGATCAGGCGATGGAATTAGATGGTTTGATGGAACGAACTTTCCGACACAGGGGTGGGTAAATTTTGCTCCTCCTTTATCTAGTGATACTCATCCTTTTTATCTTATCGGATGTCTTGCAATAGTTCCTTTTAAAGACAGATTATGTTGTTTTAATTGTGTTACTTATCAAATTTCAACAGGCACAAAGCAATTTTATCCGGATGCTGTTTTCTTTCCCCAAAATGGTACCGTTTATTATTCAATTGCCCCACTAAATCAAACCGTCGATGTGTCAGCCTGGTACCAGATAACAAGCAAGGGCGGCTTTGAAAGAGCTGGTCTTAATCAAAATATTGTAACTGTTATCAACAACGAAGATGTGCTACTTGTGGGATTAGAATTTAGAAAAACCAAGCTTGTTTATACGGGACTTAATTCCCCTCCCTTCCTTTTTTATTCAGTGAATCCAGAATATACAACCAGTTGTACTTTTTCAGGTATTGCGCTCGATATAGGTGGCATTGACATTGGAACTTATGGCATTACATTAACTTCACAAACTAGCAGTCAGCGCATTGATTTGCCAATTTTGCAGCAGGTCTTTAATGATTTTTCTGATTTAAACGATGGCTATGAAAGAGTTTGCGGTATTCGTGACTTTTGGGCTGAATATATTTACTGGTCTTATAATTCTAACGAGGTGCCATCTCAGTGGCTTTATCCTACAAGAACTCTTGCTTATAACTATAGAAATGGCGCTTGGGCATATTTCCAAGAAAGCTATACACATTATGGGACATATAGGCCCAATACCCCAGTAACTTGGGGAAATTATAATGTCACATGGGGAAGCGCCGCAATTAAATGGGGCTATGGTGGAACACTCACTAACTTCCCCGAGATAGCCTGCGGCAATCAGCAGGGGTTTATTGTTTTAAAAGACGTTTCTGGCTGCTCTGAGACTGCAACGCGTTTTATTGCCGATATATCTATTAGCGGAAATGTAGTCACAATCAATTGTCCCGATCACTGCTTAGATGTTGGTTACGTAATTTATATTCAAGGATGTCTAGGAACTACAGGAATAAATAACCGCTTATTTGAAGTTTATCTGATTTCAACGAATGGCATATTCGACAAGGATAATTTTACGATAAGAGACAGTAATATTAGCGGCTCATATCTTGGCGGCGGAACGATAACTATTATTGCCGACCCTCAAATTCAAACAAAGTCATTTAATTTTGCTTGGGATAGAGCGCAAAAGACAAGGTTTGGGACTCAGCGCTATTTCTTTACAAGAGCGCCATTTGGCGAGGTTACTATAGCAACATATGTTGATCAGGATTATGACACAGATGTTAATGGCGTTCCATTTCCCGAAAGCAATCAATCTAATCTCGCTTCAAATATTGTTATCACAGATGTTGAAAATGACAGTCCCTTTGTTGCAGCGCCCGATCAAATCTGGCATAGGATGAGCAACAGTTTTTTTGGTGATACCATTGCAGTTAAGGTTTATCTCTCTCAAGATCAAAAGCTAGACCCTTCATTGCAGCCGCAATTTGCTGAAATTGAGCTTCATGCTTTTGTGATGGATGCATACCCAGGACCAACAATAGATTATTATTTACAATGAGCAACAACGTAACAAGTGTCCCTCTTCTTCAGAATCACCGTCAATTTCCGATGGATTCGGTTAATCTTCGAGAGACATTAAATAAAATGTATCTTGATGTGGCAACAACTGTAAATCTTCGAGAAATTGCGGTTTATGATGTATTTCTGGCATTAAATGGCCAGCAATGGTTTTCAAGCTCGACTGATATCGCTAATAGATCAGGGCTATCTAGCTCTCCTAGACGACAAGGACAAAGGCAAGTATTTACCTTTGATACGATTAATGCGGGCGCAACTAAAACGATAATACATGGAATAAGCGGTATCACATTGGTGACACGGCTCTATGGAAATGTCATTACAGCTAATCCCGATTTCCGTCCCCTCCCCTTTTCCGATATAACCAATGTAACAAATCAAATAAGTATTTATAATGATGCTACAAACATATATGTGATTAATGGCGCTACCGCCCCGCAAATAACAAGCGGCTTTGTAGTGCTGGAGTTCTTGCAGCAATAGAGGTAATTATGAGCATGTTTTTAACGCCAGGACTTGGGACATATCTTGGTAAAAAGCTTAGCGCAGCGACAAAACCAAACAGGCCGGCAGTCGGCGCAACCGGCGGTATTGCTCCCAAAACCAATATTAATGGATACGACGTTGCTCAAATCCCTACCATGTCGCCTGAGACAATGCAATTCTTCCAGTCAATACTTGGAAAAGTTCAGCCAGGTGCTGAATCTGCTATAAATAGACTCTCTGCCCTTGCAGGCGGTGAAGAATCTGCTTTTGCTCCAATGGAAAAATATGCTCAGAGCCAGTTTCAAGAACGATTAGGTGATATTTCTTCAAGGTTTTCAGGCGCTGGACTAGGCGGTCGTCATGGCTCGGCTTTTCAAAATGCGGTTTCGGGCGCTGGCGCAGATCTCGCAGAAAGGCTTGCATCGCAAAGACTCTCCTACCAGCAACAGGCACAGAATCAACTATTAGAACTTGCTCACGCACTTATGGGTCAAAGAACACATGAGACTGCCCTTTTCCCTGAAGAAAAACCATGGTGGCAAAAGTTACTTGGTTCTACAGCTCCTATCATTGGAACAGCTGGCGGAGCAGCACTGGGCGCATTGGGAGGCCCTGGCGGCGCGCTTGCTGGTGCTAAATTAGGAAGCCAAGTTGGCAGCGCATTTGGAAGATCATTATTGGGGTAATATATGGTACAGATTTTACCTAGGAATCCAGGATTTTTAGAAAGAATTGGTTTGGGGCTTTCTGAAGGATTGCCACAGGCAATAGAAGGATTTGCCGATTTAAGACAACAGCAGCAAGCAGCAAATCAAAAACAACAACTTTTAGATTCTCTTTTTCCAAAAACTACTAAACAAAATAATGGTTCTTTTGGAGAATCAATAGGACCTCGTTCATTGGAAGGCAATAATTTTTCACCGGAAAGCATTTCAGATCAACAGCTCCTTGCCTTGAATTTAAGCGGCGATCCTGAATTAAAATCCGCTGCTAATTTTATTCAAAAACAAAAAGAATTGGCTCAAACAGAGCGACTTACAGAAAAGAAATTGGCAGCTCAAAAACAACAGAAGTATTTTGATAAAAACGAGCCTCAATTAATAGAAATGGCAAATACACAACGCAATTTAGAACAAGAAGATATGCGATTTGCAAGAATGCAAGAGCTTAGCAATGACCCATCTAAATTCCCTTCGGCTCCTGTTGCGGCTTTATTTTCAAAGGGAGGTCAACTGGGAACTATCGCATCATCACTTCTTTCTCCGGAGGCACAAGAATTTGTAAAACTTGTAGTGGATTCAACATCAGCTATTAAAGATACTTATGGAGCAAGAGTAACCAATTTCGATCTTGAAACATATCTAAAAAAATTGCCTAGCCTTTTCAATACACCTGAAGGAAGAGAAAGAATTCTACGTGATCTCCGAATAATTAATGAAATCAATCGTCTTCATAATGAAGGGATTTCATCTATATTTGAAGAGAAAGGTGGGTCGGGTGCCATTCCTTTTTCAGAGGCAGAAAGATTGTTTACTAAGCAATATAAGGATCGAGTAGATAGTTTAAAAAAACAGTTTATTCATGGTGAAATCGCGTCTAATAAAGGTGGTTTTAGCGCCTATAAATATAAAGGGAAAACGATTGAAGATCCCGAAACAGAGGAACGATTTAAAAGCGATGGTGTAAGATGGGTACTTTTAGATTAGTCGAAGAACCACAACAGGATTTTAAGGAAAAAGTAAAGAAAGACGCATTGGAAACCATTCGGCATCCTGCAAGAATTGGATCTTCTATTTCTTCAATTGTAGTTGGATTGCCGGGAGATATTGCCTCTTTATTAAATAAATATGCTGCAGGTCCTATTTATGAAAAAATATCTGGAGAAAAGGCAACACCTTACGAACAGACTGCTTTAGGGAAAATATTGCCAACTTCAGAGCAGCATAAAACAGCTTTGCAGGAAGCAGCACCCAAATTATTAAAACCTAGAAACAAAATTGAAGCTTTTGGCGATGCGATAATTGAAGACGCAACTTCTTTGTTTTTACCTGGTAAAACTAAGATTCCTTTTAAAAATGCTGCAACAAAGGCGCTTGCTATCTCAACTGGCGCAAATCTTACTGGAGAAACCTTAAAAGATTTGAGCGGAGACGAAAAAAAAGGTGCCTACGCCAAAATGGGAACGATGTTTTTAACATCTCTTCTTAGCGGTCCTAAAGCTGCAAAGGTTGTAGGAGATCTTTATAACAAAGCAGAAAAAGCGATTCCTAAAGGCGCTTCTATTAACGTGCAATCTGAAGCTAAAAAAATATCGCGATTACAAGATAAAATATTGGCTGGAAGAAATTATAATGCTCTTGATGCTAATGAAAAATTCGTCGTTGATGAAGCTCAACATGTTTTGGATTCAATAAAGCAAGGAAGAATAAGCCCGCAAGCAGCTTGGGCACAAAAAAGAAGTTTAAATACTAAATTAAACGAGCATCTTTTTAAATCACCTGATAGAAAAGCAGCGTCCAGAGCAAAAAAACTCGCTTTAGATATCAACAAGCAACTTAACAGTATTTTAAAACGTTATGGAAATAAAAACTCTCAATTCGCTAAAAATTTTCAACCTGCGGAAAGAGCTTTTGAAACGTTGGCTAAATCTAATTCTCTACAGAATTGGATAAAAAATAAGTTAAA
>DASULB010000271.1:0-9534 GCA_036278455.1 Chitinophagaceae bacterium
GTAATAGGGCGGAAATTTCTCCGGGTCATAGCGGGGGTAGCGCGATTCGGTGGGATGTTCCGAAAGACATTGGTACAGAAAGCGCAGGTCCGTACCGGTGAGCGTGAAACGCGCTGCCTGCTCCACGGACGCCGGGAAAAGGACGGATTGCAGCATCCGGAGCAATTCTCCGAGGGGCGCCCGGTTTTTTGCTGAAAAATCAAGGATCTCTCCCCGGTCTTCACCGGATGGACACGTGGCACTTTCAAAAGAGGGACTTTCAAGCAGGTCATGGCGCGCCGGGTAAGGAGCGGTGTTATAGGTTCCTGCCTGGAAATAGAGTTCATGATCGTCATGGTCGTCGCGGCGGAACGTTACAGGATAGGTACGGCGGTTTTGCTCCTCTGTGAGCTGGCGATCCAGGCGGTGAAGGATATCGGTGTTCCCGTATCCCTTTGCGTGCAGGGTCCGGTTCAGCGCTTCCTGGCCGGTAAATTCATAGAGACGGTTGGCAGCGTCATTGTCGCTGACCAGCAACATTTTCCGGATATAATGCGCGACGGTGGGCCTGCCGCCGGGAGCGGTGGCATCTGTCGAGACAAAAGGCGAACCGGGCAGCGGGCCCCCGGTGATCATGGGGGTGTGTTTGGTGAGGCCTTTACGGCCGATAAGGTGCAGCTTCTCAAGCGCCGTGAGCGCAATGGGCAGTTTGACAGTGGAAGCGGGATAAAAATAGGTGCCGGGATGCTCGTGGTAACGGTAACGGGTAAAGGAGGGCTTTCCGGCTGCATCCCGGTCAATCCGGATATACATGATCTGCAGTTGGTACCTGTTTGCGTTTGCCAGCACTTCTTTGCCTGCCTCATCCGCTCCATTCCATAAAAGCGCCGCCAGGAAATCGTCGGTTTGAAAAGGTGGTTTGGGGCGTTCAGGTACTGACATCCATGTCGATTTATCAAAAAAAAACAGCCCCCATTCGGTTGTTCAGGGTGGGTATCAGATATTCATCACGCCTTTCAGGCTTTGAAAGAATTCATCCTTTTTGCGCATGGAGATCGGAATGTTGGTCTTGTCACTCATGATCACTGCCGCGCCGATGCCCTTGATGATCTTGCGGATGTGGTTTACGTTGACCAGGTAGGATTTATGGACCCGGTAAAAGCCTTTATCGCTCAGGAGTTCATCATATTCCTTGAGGGGCTTGGAGATCAGGTGGACCTTTGCTTCGTCGGTATGGATCTTGGTATAGCTGTCACAGGCCTCGCAATAGACGATGTTGTTCAGGTCGACCACGTTGTAGCCGTCGTTGGAAGGAATGACGATCTTGGAGAAGGTCTGCTCCTTATCCTTCAGGTATTCCTTCAGGATGGCCGCCAGTTCATTGCTTTGACCGTTGCGGTGGTGGTTCACCTTTTTGAGTGCCGCCTGCACTTCGGAGATGCTGATGGGCTTGAGCAAATAATCCAGTGCCGCGAACTTAATGGCCTGGAGCGCGTATTCTTCGTGCGCGGTGATGAAGATCACATCAAAATTCACCGTGGCAAATTTCTCCAGTACTTCAAAACCTTTGCCGGGGGGCATTTCAATATCCAGGAACAATACATCCGGGGAGGTCTGTTTGATCACCTCTACCGCCTTTTTGACGGTGGAGGCGGTGCCCACTACTTCCACATCGTCGCAATGTTTTTCCAGTATTTTTTTTAGAATGTCAATGTTGCGGGGTTCATCTTCTGCGATGACTGCTTTGATGGTTTTCATGGTTATGGATTGTAGAATAAAAGATAAAGGTTTTTCTATGCTATACGCGTTTATATTTTGTAATATGATTTACCGCTGTAATATTAGAACTTTTTAACAGACTTTCCAAGGAGATTTTACCATCAGGACCGGCGGTGGCCGGCCGATCAATAGGCCCTGGCAAACAACACCCGCTGCTTCGACGGATTTCCTGTCAGTACGCATTTCCCTTCTTCCAGCGGGTTGTTCAGCGGAATACAGCGGATGGTGGCCTTGGTCAGCTCCTTGATCCTGCCTTCGGTCGCCGCGGTGCCATCCCAGTGGGCTGATAGAAAGCCACCCTTTTCATCCAGTACTTTCTGAAAGGTCTCAAAGTCGTCCACGGGAGTGATGTGGGCATCCCGGTAACGGGCTGCTTTGTCGAACATGCTTTTTTGGATGGTTTCCAGCAGATCCCGTGTCCTGTCCGCCAGCCCTTCCAGTGGATAATGTGTCTTTTCGCGGGTATCCCGGCGGGATACTTCCACCTGCCCTGCCTCCAGGTCCCGGGCGCCGATAACCAGGCGAACCGGAATACCCTTCTTTTCATATTCTGCGAATTTCCAACCGGGTCTGGAAGTGTCATCATCATCGTAAATGACCCTGACACCGGCTTTTTTAAGCGTTTCAGCGACTTCCAGCGCTTTTTGATCAATCAGGGCTTTCTGTTCGGGACCCTTGTATATCGGAACGATGACCACCTGCACCGGCGCCAGCCGCGGTGGCAGCACGAGGCCTTCATCATCGCTGTGCGCCATCACCAACGCGCCGATCAGCCTTGTGGATACGCCCCAGGAAGTGGCCCATACATATTCCAGCTGGTTTTCCTTATTGAGAAACTGCACCTCGAAAGCCTTCGCGAAATTTTGTCCCAGAAAATGAGAGGTGCCCGCCTGCAGGGCTTTGCCATCCTGCATCAGCGCTTCAATGCAATAAGTGTCAATGGCGCCGGCGAAGCGTTCGGAAGGGGATTTGACACCCCTGATCACCGGCATGGCCATGTACTGCTCGGCGAAATCGGCGTATACCTCCAGCATCTGCTGCGCCTCGGCGATGGCTTCCGTCGCGGTCGCGTGGGCGGTGTGCCCTTCCTGCCACAGGAATTCGGCCGTACGAAGGAACAGGCGGGTCCGCATTTCCCACCTGACAACATTTGCCCATTGGTTAATGAGCACGGGCAAATCGCGGTATGACTTGATCCAGCCCTTGTAAGCGTCCCAGATAATGGTTTCCGAAGTAGGCCTTACGATCAGTTCCTCTTCCAGTTTGGCTTCGGGATCCACGATGAGCTGGCCGGTGGCGGGGTCGTTTTTCAGCCGGTAGTGGGTCACGACGGCGCATTCCTTGGCAAATCCCTCTACATGTGCGGCCTCCCGGTTCAGAAAACTTTTGGGTATAAAAAGCGGGAAATAAGCGTTTTGATGTCCGGTTTCCTTAAAACGCCGGTCCAGCACGTCCTTCATGTTCTCCCACAGCGCGAAACCGTGGGGTTTGATGACCATGCATCCCCTGACGGCGGAATACTCCGCCAGATTTCCTTTGATGATCAGATCATTGTACCACTGTGAGTAATCCTGCTCCCGGGGGGTAATTTCTTTGCTCATAATGCTGTTGTCTGGCTTATGCGGTGTAAGGTGTATATTTGCGGCAAATCTGGGACAAAAACCCTGCAAACCTACGATGAAAATTGCAAACTGTTCAAGTGTTTTATTGTTATCAGTACGGAAGAAAAGGAATCATCAGTTGACTTTTTTTATGATAAATGGTAAACATAAACAGAAATATATGTTGTATCTTTAAGCAGTTAAAAACTTAAACCATGAAAACCTACTCAATAGCATTGCTGATAGCTGCATTGGCCGTAGTAGGCGGATGTAGTACGGCTTACCAGTCGGGACAAACTCCCGATGCCGTGTATTATTCACCCGATCCCGGTGTGGGGCCCGCCGCGCCAAATGACAACCAGACCATCGCGGCGCAGGCTGACAGCGACGATGACGGGCAATATGTTACTTATGACGATGGTACCCAAAGTGCGGGTTACGCCGATGACCAGGACGGTTATTATGCGCGGCGCATAAACATGTTCGACAATCCCGGAAGCCTTTATGCCTTTAATAACTATTCCCTGGGTCTCGGATACAGCCCTTACATGGGTCTGGGATACAGCTCTTTAGGGTGGAATCCCTTTATGTGGAGTTACCCTTCACTGAGCCTCGGATGGACCCTGGGTTCGCCCTGGGGCGGATGGTACAGGCCGATGTATGCTTACGGTGCCTATAGCCCGTATTCCCTCGGCTTTATGAACGGCTATTATGCAGGGCATGGGTATTATGGCTATGGGGGTTATGGTGGTTATGGATACGGATACGGGTATGGTTACGGAGGAGGAAAATATATCAACCGGAATCCCCGGCCTTCGACCTCTTATGGTCCGCGGCGTTCGGTAAGTTCACAGGCGGGTGCGGTATCGCGGCCGACCACCTCGACGGACGGGAGCGCCAATAGCCCGCGCAGAGTTTTCCGCAGCGGCAATACGGGTGGAACGACCGGTGGTGATTCCCATCCGCGTCGCGTGTTCAAATCCAACCCCAGTGAACATCCGGTAAACGTGAATCCCAGCACGCGTACGGTGGAAAAGCAGTCCAGGGTACGGATATTCAACAGGAGTACCGTTACGGACAGAAATGAGTCGAGCAACAGCGACCGGAATTACCGGCCCACCGAGACCCGGCGTTCGGTACAGCCTCAGCGGAGTTTTCAAAATAACACCCGGGTGCAAAGTGCCCCCTCTTATAACAGCAACTCCGGATCGAGCCAGAGTGCGCCGGCGCGATCTTTTAGTCCCCGGGGACGCTGAGCCACATTATTTTACCCCCGTCGTTAAAAAACGGGGGTATTTTTTTACCCGGCGAATCTGCGCCGGAAAAGAATAAAGTATCCCGGCTGATCGTTTGATCATCACCATCCATTCATTAAAACAATAAGTTGAAGAAGCATAAAGCATCCCGGAGAACGTCTACAGAAAAAGGGATTTTATCCGAACACGATGTTCCGGTACAACATCACCGGAAAATGATCTTCCATCAACAAAAAGTTCTCAGATGAAAAAGATTATCGCGCTGTTGGCAGGCCTGATACTGTTTCAGGTCGCTTTTGCCCAGGATGAAACCGATGCCCTCCGGTACAGTTACCTGACACCGGGTGGCACTGCCAGGATGCAAGCCGTTGGCGGAGCAGGGATATCGCTGGGCGGGGATGCCAGTAATATGGACATGAACCCCGCGGGGATAGGCCTTTTCAAGACCAACGACTTTTCTTTTTCCCCGGGCTTCCGTACGCTGAACACGCAGGCTGATTATTTGGGAAAGAGCGAATCCGACGCCAGGGGCAACCTGGACATCCAGCAGTTCGGGCTGATTTTCGCTTCCAACAAACGCAAGAAAAGCAACTCCCGCTGGGAGAACGTCACCTTTGGCATCGGATTGAACCGGCTGGCAAATTTTAACCGGCACATCTTTTACCAGGGTGTCAACAGCAGCACTTCCTATTCCGATAATTATCTGCTTAAGCTGCAGGGTGAAACAAGTTACGACAATGCCACCAAACAATACCCTTTCGGCGTGAGCCAGGCGGTCCTCACAGGACTCGTTGGCCCGGAACAGGATAATAACAACCAACCCACGGGCAACTGGTTCAGCATCGTCCCGGTCACCAGCGGCATCACCCAATCCAATACCATCTCGACCAAGGGCGGGTTGAATGAATATTCTTTCGCGGTGGCGGGAAACTATGCCAACAAATTTTATCTGGGATTAAGTCTGAACGTGCCTTCCATCAAGTATGACCGGACAAAGACCTTCACGGAAACCAATACCAATGACAAGGATTCTCCGCTGGATTTTTACGACGTCCGGGAGAAACTCCATACCGATGGTGCCGGGATCAACGGCAAAATAGGCGTGATCTATGCCATCAATCCCATGGTACGGATAGGGGGCGCCTTTCACTCGCCTTCCTATTTTTCGATGCACGATACCTATACGACCACCCTCACCAACCATACCTCTGACCAGGGGACGCTCACCTCCACGACCGAAGACATTACGGGGGGATATCCTGGCAGTTATGATTATTCCCTTACCACGCCCTGGCGCGCGATGGGAGGCATCTCTTTTATCTTTGGCACCACACCTGATGTCAGTCAACAGCATGGTTTTCTGACCCTGGATTATGAGTTTGTGAACTACGCATCCGCCCGCTATCATTTTAACAGCTCAAGTGCCACGGCCTCCGATAAGGCGTTGGCCAATCAATTGAACAGCACCATCAGCACCCTGTATAAAGGTGCTTCCAACCTCCGCGTCGGAGGCGAGTTGAAATTCGATATTGTCGCCGTCAGGGCGGGTGTCGCCTGGATGGGCAGCCCTTATGCCAACAGCGACATCGATGGTGACCAGATGCGTTACAGCGCCGGGGTTGGCATTCGCAACCGTGGTTTCTATGCGGATCTTGCTTACATCTACGCGATTCAAAAGGGGATCAACCAGCCATACATTATTGCAGATAATAACTCCGGCCTGCACTCGCCGGATCCCGCGACACTGGTGGGCAACGCCAGTAACATCGTACTGACCATTGGCTTTAAGTTATAAGGACGCGGTTATATAAATGGCCGGCTCCACGGCCATGGTGTCTCCTGTAAAAAGGGCATAAAAAAAAGCTTTCCGGGTTCTGAACCTGGAAAGCTTTTTAATTTCGTCTCTATCCCTCTCAGGGAAAAACCGGATCAACGACTAGTGAGATGCCGATGAGGTATCAGTAGTGGTGCCGGTGTCAGCGGGCGTTGCAGGCGCTTGCTGCGTGGGAGCCGTGGTATCCTCCTGCTGTGCAGGTACGGTATCTACAACGGCATATTGCGTTTGCGTGCTGACCGTAGCGGCCGGTTGACGAATAGATGCGAATGCGACTGAGGCTACACATGCTGCAACCACAACCATTGGAATGAACTTTTTCATAGGACAAACAGATTTAAATGAAAAAATTTTTGTTTACGAAATGTATAATCCAAAGATTATGCCATGTTAGAAAAAGGAGGCCTGGTCAGGGGCTGTGTTTTGCCGCCTGTCCCGGAAAACAGCCGTTGTTGGATGTGCGTTTGGTTTAATCAGTTAGTTTGCTACATCAGCAGCCACAGCGGATTTCCCGCCGCTGGTTCCCTTCGGGGATGCCTTATAAAAGCACTTATTCTTAAAGCTTTGTTAAAAGAAAAAGTTAGTTAAGGCAGTCCTCCGGCACTCCAGAAAAGCCTCATCAGGGAGACCCGATCCGCCTTCTTTTTTACGATCCTTCATTGGAAAATACTGCGTGCATGTTGCCCGGACAGGATCTTTTATCCCTGGTCAGCATGGTGTTTTGAAGCGGACACCTTCCGGTTGAAACATGCGGCCAGGCGGCCATCATCCGGCGATTTCGGTCACCTGTTTTTCTATCTTGAAAGATTCCCGCGGCTTCAATCCCAGCAGTTCAAACATTTGTTTGTCCTCATCGAAAGTAGGGTTCGGCGTGGTAAGCAATTTTTCGCCTGTGAAAATAGAATTGGCGCCGGCCATAAAACAAAAAGCCTGTTCGGCGACACTGAGCGATTTGCGGCCGGCACTGAGCCTTACCATGGTAGCAGGCATCAGGATACGGGCGGTGGCGATCATGCGCACCATGTCCCATACATCAATGGGGGCCCTATCTCCCAGCGGTGTTCCCGCTACCGGAACCAGGGCATTGATCGGAACCGATTCAGGGTGCTCCGGCAACGTGCTTAATACCTGCAACATGCTGATGCGGTCCTCATGGGTTTCCCCGAGGCCGATGATACCGCCGCAACAGACCGTTACCCCCGATTTGCGGACATTCTCCAGGGTGCGCAGACGGTCCTCATAAGTGCGCGTATGGATGATCTGATCATAATATTCAGGTGAGGTATCCAGGTTATGGTTGTAAGCGTAGAGACCGGCCTCCTGTAGTTTACGGGCCTGTTCCTCGGTGAGCATGCCCAGGGTGCAACATACTTCCATGCCCATGTCATTGACAGCCCTGACCATCTCCAGTACCCGGTCGAAATCACGGTTATCCCGGATCTCGCGCCAGGCAGCACCCATGCAGAAGCGGGTGGATCCGGCATCCCTGGCTTTTCTGGCGTTACAGAGTACATCCTCGGTATCCATCAGGCGCTGCACTTCCACGCCGGAGGCGTTGTGGATGGATTGCGAACAATAAGCACAATCCTCAGGGCATCCGCCCGTCTTAATGGACAACAGGGTACACACCTGCACCTCACCGGTATCGTGATACTGACGGTGGACAGAGGCAGCCCGGTAAACCAGTTCCAAAACGGGGGTGTTGTATATTTCTGTGATCTGTTCTTTGGTCCAGTTGTGACGTATCTGTTCTGACATGATTTTTTGCTTTGCTTTTAGATAGAATGTTCAGGGATGTGCGTTCAGGTAATTTAGTTGCCGGTACGGGTTAAAGATAGCGTAAATTGGTTTCCGGTGTAAGCTTCAGCAGGGAATGATAGATGAGCCGGATGGTATCTTCCATATCGCGCTTGCTGATCATTTCCACCGTGGTATGCATGTAGCGGAGGGGCAATGAAATAAGCGCCGAGGGCGTTCCCTCACCGGCGTAGGCGAAAGCGTCGGTATCGGTGCCGGTACTGCGGTTGGCTGCCAGGAGCTGGTAAGGGATCTTATTTTTGTCCGCCGCTTCCCTGAGCATCTTAAGCAACAGGTTATGGACAGCGGGCGCGTAGCTTAAGACGGGGCCTTTCCCGCAGGCGATATCCCCTTCCAGTATTTTATTGATCATAGGGGTTGTGGAGTCGTGCGTCACATCGGTGATGATGGCTACGTCCGGTTTAATGCGGCGCGCCATCATTTCCGCGCCCCGCAGGCCTACTTCTTCCTGTACGGCGTTGACCACATACAACGAATAAGGCAGTTTCTTTTTATTTTCCCTGAGCATTCTGGCAACCTCGGCGATCATAAAACCACCGATGCGGTTATCCAGCGCGCGGCATACGATGTGGTCGTAGGCCAGTTCCTCATAGCCGTCTTCATAAGTGATCACGCAGCCGACGTGGACACCGAGAGATTCGACTTCTTCCCTGGAACGGGCGCCGCAGTCCAGGAAAATGTTCTCTATCTTGGGCTGGGTCTCCTTGCCATCACCGTCCCGTTTGCGGGTATGGATGGCGGGCCAGCCAAACACCGCTTTTACCGCCCCGCCGGATGTATGGATGTTCACCCGTTTGGAAGGGGCAATCTGGTGGTCGGATCCGCCGTTGCGGGTCACATAGATAAGACCCTCGGGGGAGATGTATTTTACAAACCAGGAGATCTCGTCGGCGTGCGCCTCAATCACCACCTTAAAGGGTGCCCCGGGGTTGATGATACCGGCCACCGTACCATAGGGGTCTACGATGTGTTCATCGATGTAAGGGCTGATGTAGTCCAGCCACAACCGCTGTCCCTTGCTTTCGAAACCGGTGGGGGAGGGATTGTTCAGGTAAGTCTTTAAGAATTCCTTTGATGGGGTTGTCAGGATACTTTTATGAGGGGTATCAGCTTTTTTCTTGGTGGGCATATGTATGATTTAGGGGGTAAAATTACAGATTATCCGCCTAAAAGGGAAATCCGTTCAGGTACCGATGGAGCCCACCGCGATGAGGATTGCCTGTAAGAGCATCATCCCGTCCACGCTGGCCAGGTAGAGCATGTCCGA
>DASULB010000272.1:0-10587 GCA_036278455.1 Chitinophagaceae bacterium
ATGCTATTGTCTTCTGCGCGTATAGATAATGTAACTCCTTTGAAAAAAGAGGTGATGATAACGTTAGATGTGAGTTTCCATTAACCTTCTGAATTTAACACCTCATCAAGAGATATTGCCTTTTTATCTGTTCTATAAAAATATAGTCATGGAAAAGGGAAAGAAATATTTATTTGGGAACTTAGGATTTAAGAAATCTAAGTCAGGGACAGATATTTATGATGCAACGCTAAAACAACTCTTTATTTATGAGTTGAGAAATATCTATTGGGTTGAGAAATATCTTACGGGAAGACTTCCAGATGCAGCTAAGACTGCCTATACAAAGGAGTTGAAAGAGATCTTTGAGAGACATTTTAAAATAACTCAGATTCAAACAATAAGGTTGGTTGGTGTCTTTAACGAATTAACACAAAAACCAGTGACAACACGATGCAAAACCATTGAACTGATCGCAAGGCAAGGCAAGACGGTTATCCGTAAGACAAAGGGGCGGACTGCAGCCAGAGATGCCGGGCTTATATTAACATGGCGAAAGATTGAGCATTATGAGATAGCCGCTTATGGTGAATTGGCAAAATTAGCTTCCTCTATACGGCTGAATAATATTTCTGAATTACTTTATATGACCCTTGAAGAGGAAATGGATGAAGATGCCGATTTAATGGATATAGCGGAAAATGGCGTTTATTCACCTTTTACTGCTTTTCATGAGTCTCACCCGGCCGATCGGCCATTTTGACTTTATAATACAAATGATAATTGAAATGAAATCTGAACTTATTAATACAAACGGGAGCGGACAACGAACATATGCAATGATCATGGATACCGGTGATGAAGCGATGCAATGCCTGACCGAATTCGCTCAACAACAAAGTTTGAACGCCTGTCAATTTACTGCAATAGGAGCGTTCAGCAGTGCCTTGTTGGGTTACTTCGATTTTTCAAAGAAAGAATATGAGAAAATCGAGGTTGATGAGCAGGTAGAGGTACTTGTCCTGGCCGGTGATATTTCTTTTGATAAAGGTAATCAGAAAGTGCATGCTCATGTGGTACTGGGCCGGTCAGACGGCTCCACAAGAGGTGGCCATCTCATGAAGGGGTATGTCAGGCCCACGCTTGAAGTAATGCTTACTGAGTCACCTGCGCACCTGCATCGTAAGCATGACGAAGTCAGTGGCCTGGCGCTAATTGATATTAAGGGTTAGAGGCTTTCTGGACTCAGACTTACCAAATGGTAAGGATAGTGTTTGTTGTCCCTTTTTTGTAACACCTACAACACGGTTAGTGTAATCCTTGACCCTGATCCAGGGCTATTCCGGTTCTCTGAAGCATGTTCTTGAAGCATCTTAAAGTGCCGGGGAATTCCTTTTGAATAATTACTGTTAATTCAGGGCGCTCGCGCCGATAAGGTCGGTTCGCAACCGTTATTGTATAAAGGCAATCCTTTCATGGATTTTTTATTGTTGAATCTAACATTATGACAAATAAATCAATCAATGCACCCGGTGCACCGGGATTATCAGCGCGATGGACTTCCAGCGCCAAGGAAGGGATCGGCAAAGCGTTAAGCGCCACCTCCAATGTATGTTTTACACTTAGCCATGGCATCCTGAATGAAATTTATTTTCCGCGGGAAGATGACGCCTGTACCAGAGATATGGGCCTGATTGTCACCGATGGAAAGACTTTTTTCTCGGAGGAGAAGCGAAATACCAGTCACATAACCAGCATGCTGGAAGAAGGCATTCCTGCTTATCATATTATGAATGGGTGCAAAGATGGTCGTTACAGTATTGAAAAGGAAGTCATAACAGACCCTTGTCGTAATGTCGTATTACAGCAGATCCGTTTTAAGCCCCTGATTGGGAAAAAAAAAGATTATAAACTTTTTGCGCTTTTAGCGCCTCATGTAGGCAATAGTGGTGGCGGAAATACGGCATGGATAGATGAATATAAAGGAATTCCCATGCTGTTTGCAAGCAGGGGCGGTCTGACGCTTGCCTTCGCCTGTTCTGTCCCCTGGGAGAGACGATCGGTTGGTTTTGTAGGTCAGTCCGATGGATGGAATGACCTCCATAAGCATAAACAAATGACCTGGGAATATCAATGCGCGGAGAATGGAAATGTTGCGTTGACTGGTCAAATCGATCTGGAAGCCGTGAATGATACATTTCTTTTGGCGATTGGTTTTGGCCGCAATAAAGAGGAAGCTGCCCTGCATGCCTGGTCCTCCATCATCAGCGGTTTTGAGGAAACTAAAAAGAATTACATGGATGAATGGAGAGAATGGCAAAAATCGATTACCCATACCCTCTCGTCCAAAAATGCTGCAGGTAAACTATTCCGGGCAAGTGCGGCTATATTGCGCATGCATGAAGGGAAGCAATTCCAGGGTGGTATGGTTGCCAGCATGTCTATTCCATGGGGTTTTGATAAAGGAGATAATGATATTGGAGGCTATCACCTTGTATGGCCAAGGGATTTGGTGGAGAGTTCCGGTGGTCTGCTGGCAATAGGCGCACAGGAAAACACCCTAAGGATTCTCAACTATCTGATCGCCACCCAGGAAGCCGATGGCTCCTGGCCTCAAAATATGTGGATGGAGGGCAAAAGGCATTGGAAGGGTATCCAGATGGATGAAATAGCCTTGCCTATATTGTTGATTGATCTTTGTAAAGAAAAGGGAGTATTGAAATCCAGTCAGCTCCCCTGGTATTGGGAGTCAGTAAAACGGGCGGCTGCCTTTCTGATACAAAATGGTCCCTCCTCGCCACAGGATCGTTGGGAGGAAGAATCGGGGTTGACGCCTTTTACCATGGCAACAGAAATTTCAGCGTTGCTGGCGGCAGCGGATTTTGCAGAAAGAAACAATGAGCATGGAATAGCGCTCTATTGTCGTGAGACGGCAGATGACTGGAATGAGCGTATTGAGGAATGGATTTATGTAACGGATACCAACCTGGCAAAAGAGTGCTGGGTGGAGGGGTATTACATCCGGATCAATCCCTATAATAATGTTGCGGCCAATGATCTTCATGGTATGCGCATGCAGGTAAAGAATCGCCCACCAGGAGAGGGAAGCGTTCAGATAAACGAATTGGTATGTCCTGATGCGCTGGCGTTGGTACGCTTTGGACTACGCGCCGCCGATGATCCGCGGATTTTGAATACAATCAAAGTGATAGATAAGATGTTAAAAGTAGATACACCTACGGGGCCTTGCTGGCATCGATATAACGAAGACGGGTATGGTGAGGAGCCAGATGGAGGTGCTTATGATGGCAGCGGAGTGGGGCGGGCATGGCCTCTGTTAACCGGAGAACGCGCGCATTATGAAATAGCAGCGGGTCATATGCAAAAGGCGAGGGCGTTAGTAAAAACAATGGAATCATTTGCCGAAAATGGCCTTATTTCCGAGCAAATCTGGGATAAAGAGGATATACCAGATAAAGAGCTATATTTTGGCAGGCCTTCAGGATCGGCCATGCCTTTGGTCTGGGCACAGGCGGAATATATTAAATTATGTGCCTCTTTAAAGTTAAAGGAAGTCTTTGACATGCCGGAATATACCAAGTCGCGTTATATAGATAAAAAT
Source organism: Chitinophagaceae bacterium (assembly GCA_036278455.1). Taxonomy (GTDB): domain Bacteria; phylum Bacteroidota; class Bacteroidia; order Chitinophagales; family Chitinophagaceae; genus FW021-bin31. The sequence continues at coordinate 3,602 of DASULB010000272.1, forward strand.
ACAAAGGCAAAATATAAAGTTTGGCGATTTGAACAACCGTATCATGTTATAGAAAAGGGTAAAATACTGAGAATAGCTACCCGGATTCCAGCCACGATTCACTGGAGCCTGGATAATTGGGAAACTACTGAAGATATAGATACCGTTGACAGCGGATTGGGGACTTTCATCGCAGACCTTCCAAAAATGACAAAAAAAGGAAGGGTCGTATTTACTTTTTACTGGAAAAAGGCAAAACATTGGGAGAATAAGAATTTTGAAGTGGAGGTAAAGGGGAAATAGCAAAAGCTGCCCCTGGGTCTCTTCCAGAGGCAGAAGATCGCTTATCTTCAGCTATGTCTTTATTTTTGCAATGGATGATTTCGAGCAAACTAATCTTGCTATGCTGCCCTGGCTGGATGCTACCTTACTACTTCTTGCAGGCATCGCGGGGAGCATTGATGCGATTGGCTGCTTAAAACCTGGTCAGGTGCTTACTGCAAATATGACAGGTAACACGATCTTGATGGGTGTTTCCATCGGTCAGGGAAAATTGATCCATGCTACGAGAGCTTTTGTCGCCCTGATTGGTTTTATCACAGGAGTGGCCATTGGAGCGGCAATTATGAACAGACGGGAAAAAGGATGGCAACAAACCCTTTCATACAGTTTAACCATTGAATTCTTCCTAGTTCTTTCCGTGGTACTTTTATGGCTTGAACTTATGAATTCCTACCATGGGTTTGTCGTAATGGCCTCCATCATTATAAGCGCTGTATCCATGGGATTACAAAGCGCTACTGTTCGCCATTTAAAAATACCGGGTATGGTGACTACTTTATATATCCGATACCATCACCGTCGTTATTTCGGAGGTGGTAAGAAACCTTAGACCTATTCTGCATACCATTGCAAAACGGGTGGATGGACCTTTGCCACCAAGGGTTGGAAACACGGATCGGGTTGCAGATCTGGATCTTTTTTACTTACCTCGGAATGGCGACGATCACCGCCCTGATCTATCTGCAGGGAATGAATTTCCTTCCGGTGCTCCCCCTGCCATTGCTTCTGAGTGTAATGATCCTTGTCACCAGAAGAATTGACCGCCCCGTGATTAATTGATATAGCGAAAAATGGAAGAATTTTGCGTTTCACTATTTATCGGCTTAATCGTAGCTTTACAAGATCCGGGCTTAACGGCTGTCAGGATACAGCAATGTTTTGACAATTTACATGGATTATAATTCGGTGAATGGGCCCTTATATTTTACAACTCCCATTTTATGGAAAAAGTATATCAAATCAGAAACTATGAGATCCGGGTTTCCTTTGGTGAAAAAATAGTTCAGATTACCAGTGATCGGGCGTTGTCCAAATTGCTTGCAGAAAGTCTGGAAAGTGGAACGGCCGAACTTGTTGAATTGATCAAAAAAGATTACTTTGAAATAAATGGTAATCAATTAGCTATTAGCAATGATTCAATGATTATTGAGATATGGGGACATGTTTACTTTGAACACTTTATCAATTCCATCAAGAGGCTTTTCCGGTTGAAGTTGATCGATAATCTGGATGATTTTGTAATGGAGCGTTGCAGTATTATTGATTCTGGTGAAACCAAAATAGATAAAAACAGGCGGTTTTGGGACATGATCGCTCCTCTAAAAGGAATTGTGGCAAAGATGCTTCAGGTATTGTAAAAATTGGGAATCGCATTGTATATTTACCCCCTAAAGTTAATATTCCAACATGAAACTATTATTCAGATTCAGCCTCCTTACTTTTATTATCACTTATTTCGCATTTTCAGCGTCGGCTGATATTCGCCTCCCTGCCGTCATCTCAGACGGGATGGTTTTGCAACAGAAGTCCAGCGATCCCATTTGGGGATGGGCGTCACCAGGGGAGCAAATTACGGTGAAGGGTAGTTGGCTAAAAGGTGTTCCCGTCAAAACAAAGGCAGATGAGAAGGGGAAATGGATGGTGAAATTAAAAACGCCGCAAGCGGGGGGGCCTTATACGATAACGATCCAGGGAGGGCAAACGCTTGTATTGCATAATGTGCTGATAGGGGAGGTGTGGGTTTGTTCGGGACAGTCCAACATGGAAATGCCAGTGTCGGGGTGGCCGGGCGCCTCACTCTTGAATTCCGCTATGGAAATAAAGGCTGCCAAATATCCCGATATCCGTTTATTTACGGTAAAAAGAGATGTGGCGCTTCAGCCTCAAAGTGACTGCACTGGTTCCTGGACCGCGTGCACTCCTCAAACAGTGAAGACTTTCAGCGCCACCGCTTATTTCTTTGGCCGGCAACTTTACCGGAAATTAAAGGTACCCATTGGCCTTATCCACACCAGTTGGGGCGGCACGGTGGCTGAAGCGTGGACCAGCGGCAGCGCATTGCGTAAACTGGGAGATTTTGACTCTGCACTGGATAAACTGGATGCCATCAGTCTTAATGTAAAGGAATGGAAGGAAAAGGACGCCCGCAATCTGCAAACCTGGAACCAGGAAGTGAATAAAGTGAATAAAGACTATGAAAAGGAGAATTTTGATGCCTCGAATTGGGAAACGATGAAATTGCCTACTATCTGGGAATCCGCAGGATATCCTGATCTGGACGGTATCGTCTGGTTTCGCAAAGTAGTGGATATACCCGCTTCCTGGGCGGGAAAAGACCTGAAACTGGATCTCGGCCCTATTGACGACGAAGATATTACCTGGTTCGATGGAGAAAAGGTTGGAGATATTCAAAAGGAAGGTTATTGGGCTGCCAATAGATCCTATAATATTCCGGGGAAGTTGGTGAAGGCCGGTAGAAACATGATCGCTGTGCGTGTCACGGATATTGCCGGAAACGGTGGGATTTACGGGGACCAGAAGTTATTGAGGTTATATCCGTCCGATAAAAAGCCCGAAGTTGGCGTTAGCCTTGTGGGAAACTGGAAATACAAAATAGCGGCCAAAAAGGAGCCGGCCTCAGTTCCCAGTAATCCTAACATACCATCCGTATTGTACAATGCAATGATTGCACCGTTGATCCCTTATGGCATTAAAGGAGCAATTTGGTATCAGGGCGAAGCAAATGTAGGGCGTGCTGCGCAATATGCTTCGCTTTTTCCTGCCATGATTACTGATTGGCGCAACAGGTGGGAACAGGGAGATTTTCCCTTTTATTTTGTGCAAATCGCGCCTTACCCTTACGGAGGGAATGGCAGACAGTCTGCTGCTCTTCGGGATGCGCAGCGCAGATCTTTGCGCCTCCCCAATACAGGGATGGTAGTGACACTGGACATCGGTGATACAACGAACATACATCCTGCCAATAAACAGGAAGTGGGAAGGAGGCTTTCCCTTTGGGCGCTTTCTCACGCATACGGGAGAAAAGGCTTGGTATATTCGGGACCTCTTTATAAAGGAATGCAAATCGATGGCAATAAAATCGTTCTTTCTTTTACCCATACAGATGGTGGCCTGATCGTAAAAGGAGGGGACCTGACCTGGTTTCGGATTGCCGGCGCGGATGGGGATTTTGTACCGGCAAAGGCGATTATTAAAGGAAACACGGTAATCGTGCATTCTGATAAAGTAGCCCATCCGAAGGCGATACATTTTGCATGGTCCGATAAAGCGGTACCACATCTATTCAATAAAGCGGGATTGCCGGCTTCCACTTTCAGTACAGAAAAGTTAAATAAGCAATAACGGTCCTTTCAGACCGTTACGGTATGATGATGAGTATTGAATTTGAATGAGGATTGCGTTGCTAACTGAACAATATTGGCTGATAATACGTAGTGATCCTTATACTTAGGAGGCGAAACGTTTTTATTGATGCCCGATGAAATATTACACCATACCACCGCCCCCTAAATTAGCGCCTTACGTCCGTTTTTTCTGGGTGTTTGAGGGGGATACAATAACGTCTTCCGGTAATCCATATGTTTACCGTTCCATGGCGGATGGATGTGTTGAGCTCATTTTCCATTTCAAAGGTTCTTTTGATGAACTTAGCCGTTCTGGAACACTAAAGTCTTCCTTTTCGGAAGTCCATGGGCAATCTCAATTTTTCAGGCGATATATTACCAGCGAAGACTTCGGCATCTTTGGCGTTTATCTCTATCCTTTTGCCATTCCTTTGCTTTTCCCTTTTCCGGCTAATGAGCTAAGCAACCAGTCTCCAGATTTGAAAACTGTTTTAGGTAAAGCAGGAGCGGCGTTAGAAGAGAAGATGATGTTTGCAGGTACACATCAGCAAAGGGTTAGCATTATGGCTGCTTTTTTGGGAAAACAAGTACAAAAGAATCGTGCAAAAGAAGATAATATGCAGCATGCCGTGAGCGAAATAATACGATTGGATGGCCAGGTGAATATTTTTAATTTTGCTGATAATTATTGTTTGTCGTTAAGGCAATTCCAGCGGAGATTTAAAGAGTTATCCGGTTTCCCTCCTAAGTTATATGCCCGTATTATTCGTTTTGGAGCAGCCATGCAGAGATACGGGAATAATTTCCGTTCCCTGACGGATATTGCCTATGAATGCGGTTATTATGACCAATCGCACTTTATTCATGATTTCAAGGAATTTTCCGGATACCATCCGAAGCAATATTTCTCAGGAAGAACTGAGGGGATCGAATGGAGAGAAAGCTGAAAGGATGTCGTTTTTTTACAATTTTGACTATGTAAAGTAAGTTTACTTTGTGGTAAATAAAAGTAAAAAAACTCAATAAAGAAAATCGAAAATTATGAAAGAGACAAAAATTCCCGATGGTTATCAAAGGGTAATGCCTTACCTGATCGTAGAGGATGCAGCTGGATTACTTCAGTTTATGAAGAATGTTTTTGGTGCAACCGAGAAGTATAAGGTAATGCGTGATGAAGATGAGAATGTAATCATGCATGCCGAGGTAAAGATCGGCGACAGCACCATTATGTTTGCAGAGGCAACGGAGCAATGGAAGGCCAGCCCTGCCGGCATGTTTATTTATGTGGAGAATGCCGATGAGACCTATCAAAAGGCATTGAAAGCAGGAGCCACCTCTTTGGGGAAGCCTTCTGATCAGTCCTATGGTCGAAGTGGCGGTGTCACAGATCCTTTTGGCAATGTCTGGTGGATCACATCAGTATTAGAGTAATATTTTCGGGCTCAAGGCATAGGGATTGTCTAAAATATAATTTTTCGAGGATATCAGCGTGTATTTTGTAGTTCTAACGGAAACGATCTCCTGGAAAAATGATCTGCATGTATTTCAGATTTATCGGCACGCACCCAAGGAATTGAACCCTGTCCTCCAGTTTTGGAAACTGGTTGGCTGCCATAGCCCGGCACGTATAAGACCACCCCACACGATTCGAACGCGCACTTTTCGGTTCGTAGCCGAAGGTCCTTCCATTAGACAAAGGGTGGTTGCGGGTGACACCGGGCCTTGAACTCTGTCTTGCCCCTTTACAGGGAGCCGTTCTTCCAGTTAAACTAGAGTCACCATAGAAAGCCCCATTTGGTTTTGATTTATAATCGCCAGGTCCGGAGCCCGGAATAACAACCATTATACAATGGGGCTATGTGGAAGCCATTGGTTACGATCCAATCTCTCCTGGGCTTCGACCAGGTGCTTTCACCAGATTAGCTTGACTTCCATTCTGAGGTTCCCTGGAGAATCGAACTCCATATCCTCTGGTTACGAATCAGTAGCATCGCCAGCAATGCTTGGGAACCACTATGAGATACGAACACGAATCGAACGTGCGTTAAAATGGCTTTGCAGACCATTCCCGAAGCCAACATTGGGTATCCTATCTTACGTATAGCAGCCGGGACTCGAACTCTGAACTTCTACATCCCAAATGTAAAATTCAACCTATTGAAATACTGCTATAGATGAAAAAAACCCGTCCAGAATCTGGGCGGGCTAAAATTGTGACAACAGTTATTTATTGTTAATTACCATGCACAACCTGGCCCGCACCAACTGAGAATTGGGTATGCCAAAATCGCGTACATGTAGTTATGTTAATCATTGTGGGTGCAAGGTAAGAAATTCTTTTAAATATAAACAAATATTGGCGAAAATTAATAGGATCGAACTATCAACCGATTTTGTTTTACAGTGTTTCCCGCGGTCCTGGTGTCTGACCATAAGTACCTGTGTCAATAGTCGAACACGAATGCGTAAGCAGGGGATTTGAATGTCTCCTTCTGGGTAGGCGAAGGCTTTAGTTTAACTTGTCTGCCAGATATAGGAGGATCTATTGGGAGTCGGACCCCAAACCTACTGTTTGCAAAACCGGCCGCCTGCCGTTGACATAAGACCCGTAAGTTGGAGCATACAGATTTGAACTGTAGGCCTTCTCGGTATCAGCGAGATGCTCTGGCCAGACTGAGCTATACTCCAATGTGTATTACGGGAGGGATTTGCACCCTCATCATCCAGGATATAAGTCTGGGACCTTGACTATTAGGCTACCGTAATGTGTGCGGCTATGAAGAGAATCGAATTGATCTCTGCTGTGCCGAGCATGCGGGATTTGAACCCGCGATCTCCACCGTGACAGGGTGGCAAGGACGACCAGACTCCTCTAATGCTCGTATAGTTGTGTAAAATTTTTATCCTACACACTGGTAGCGTAAGGTAAAATTTCGTTTTCTATCTCTTCTTTGTAAAGAACTCTAATTTTATGTGGAAAATACTCTATTTTGGCGTTTGTAACAGGTGACATGTAGGTTTTAATTTCTACATAAGCCCCATTTTCCATTATAAAATCAGGGTAGTATAGATGTTTTACGTTATTAAAAATGTATCCAAAACCTTTATTATTCCTTTTAAACTTGATGTTATGATCTATATTATAAATAACCCATGCTAGCCCCTTATTTGCGTTAGACGAACCTTGCCTTATGTCTCCTGAGATTCTTAACCAGCATTCTCTGTGGTATTTTTGGTCTCTTTTTTCCATGGTCTCAATTATTTTATGACAGGCACTACATGTTATATATTTTCTATCAA
>DASULB010000273.1:0-3098 GCA_036278455.1 Chitinophagaceae bacterium
AGCAAGGGTAAGTTATTCCTTGTCTGGATTGCGGTCCAGGCTAATCGGTGGCAATGTTCCATCCTTCAATACCGGACATCGGTGGATTATTTAAAACCCGGCGCGCCCCGGTGGAACTGGCAGGGGAATATCCTGCTAAAACCAGGGGAGGAGTTTGCCCGGGAAGTAGCCTCCAAATTTAAAAAGTTAACACCCAATACCGCAGGATGGAGCACCTATGCACCCAAATATGATGACATGATCATCACTGCCAGCCGGGATGCCGGGAAACGCAGTTTTGGATGGATGACGAGGATCAAGCCGCTGGTACTCAAGGATGGCAAAATCTTATTGCCGCTCTATTCCGATGGTTTTAACCTGTCTTTGGTTGCCATTTCTGATGATGACGGGACTACCTGGCATCCAGTTCTTCCCATCGTAGGCCGGGGTGATGTGCAACCTTCCCTGATCCAAAAAAAAGATGGCACCCTGGTCGCCTATATGCGGGACAACGGGGATGCCCCCGGGCGGGTACAGATCAGTGAATCCGAAGATAGTGGTGAAAGCTGGACGGCCGCAAAAAAAACAGCTATACCCAACACTGCCAGCGTTCAGGTTCTGGCACTGCGGGACGGGAAATGGGCCTTTATCGGTAATGATGAGGACGACGGGAGGTACCGCCTCAGCCTTTATTTATCGGATGATCAGGGGAAGACCTGGAAATGGAAGATGCCTCTTGAAAATGTTCAGAAGGGGGCGGGGAGTTTTTCCTATCCATCCATGATCCAGGCTCCTGACGGTTTATTGCACATCACTTATTCTTATCAGCCGAAAGGGCAGGAAGAATCCATTAAATATGTGGTGGTAAACCCGGAGGAGATGGTCAAATGAAGATGCCTCAGGTGAGGAACATTTTTTTTTAGATTGCTTAATCAACCTTATTTTATCCACTCATGATGAAGATATTTTTTGTTCTGTTATGCTTCTTTTTATTTCCTTCGGAGATGGTCGCCCAGGTCGCGGACACCCCCTTTGTGCAGCCGGTGTCCGTAAAATATCATCCCGATAAAGAAATGCAGGGAAGTACCTTAAAAAAAGTAGTGGTAGATGATAATGATGTGGTCTATGTGCTTACAAGTAGTGGGCTTTGCAGAACAAGTGACCGGGAGATCGTAAAAGACCTGCGCTACAGGCCCCTGGCTGACAGGATCCCGGTGGATGTCACCACCCAGGAACATACAGGTTATTTATATTATTTGTATAAAAACGCTTTTTTATCAAATGCGGATGCGGGGAAGCCGTATGGCGCCTTACCGGAAGGAAGATATCATAAGATCGCTGTAGCCGCTGACGGCAGCATATTGCTGGCAGGGGATCGTGTTTTAGGTTTCTATAGCAAGGGAAAGCTGCATCCAGTCGCTTTCGATGGGGGGCAAATCATCGCCATCCGTGCCTATAAAGGCATCTTCTATGTGTTGTGTCCCGGTGGTGTTTATCAGCTGTCAGGAGGCAAATTGTCGCCTGATCATCAGGGGAAGGGGTTAAAGACCTTCGCGTTCAAAGCTGGTGAAATGCTGCTGGGAACAGCCGCGGGCTATTATGGCGTCAACAGGTTGACGGGTGATACCAGCCTTTCCCTGCAAAGGAAGATTCCTATTCGTGACATAGACAGGCTCATGATGGTGCATGGAAAATTATGGGCAGGCACCGGTCAAGGTGCCTTTATGAAGCGGGACACAGCAGGATTCAATTATTATGCGTCAAAAAGATGGCTGAATGAAGACAGTGTGATCAGCATGGCAAGCGACCACAAAGGGAACATCTATCTATTGACGCCAACGGGTTTAAACGAGATCAGGTTTACCCGCCAGACCTTTCTTCAAAAGGCGCAGTATTTTCAGCAGATCATCCGGCAACGACATATCCGTTACGGGCTACTGGCTTCTGTACGCATGAACACACCGGGCGACCTGGCTACGGCGGAACTGATCGATACGGACAACGATGGGTTGTGGACTTCCTTTTACCTGGGGAGCCAGGCTTTCCGTTATGCGGTGACCGGGGATGCTGTAGCCAGGCGCTATGCATGGGAGTCTTTTACTGCTTATGAACGGCTCCTGTCGATCAATCCATTAAAAGGCTTTCCCTCCCGCACCTTTGCCCGCAGTGGTGTTTCGGTTTCCGATCCTTCCGCCTGGCGGCCCTCCGCGGATTCTGGCTGGCAGTGGAAAGGCACCACCAGCAGCGATGAGTTTGTGGGCTATATTTTTGTAGCGGCGGTCATGGATGCGTTCGTGGCAAAGACAAAGGCGGAACACAAAAGAGTTGCTGATTTTATAGACAAGATCCTTTCCCACATCATTAGCCATCATTATAACTTTGTGGACGTGGACGGCAAGCCCACTTTATGGGGGCGGTGGAACCCGGAGTATATCAACGGATATGCCAAGACGATCAGCGATCGGAAATTAGGCAGCACCGATCTTATTGCGGGACTTGAACTGGGTTATGCGCTGACGGGAAAAGTGCTCTACAAAACGGAAGCACTCCGTTTGATGAATACCGATGGCTATCTGGATAATATTCTCATCAGTCCCTATAATATCAGGGCCACACCAGGCTACAGTTACCAGGGGCATGATATGGGGATGGGCCCCTGGAACCATTCCGATGATGAGATGGAGTTTTTGTCTTATTGGGTGCTTTATCATTACGCGTTCAACAAAACGCTGCAACAAAAATTCGGAAAGGCTATCCGGGAATATTGGGAAATTGAAGCCCCCGAAAAGAATCCGGTGTGGAACCTGATCACGCTGGGAACCGAAGGATCATTTGACAAGAAAGCCACGCTCTGGTACATGCGGGAGTTTCCTATGGACCAGATCCGCTGGACGATTGATAATACTGTGCGGCATGACCTGATCTTTCTGAAACCAAATTTCAGGCAGCAGTTTACAGAAAAGGTTTTGTCCCCGGAGGAACAACCTATTCATCGCTATAATGCCAATGCCTTTGATCTGAAGGGTGGTGATGGGGGCAGGACCGAGCTGACCGGAGCGGACTATTTATTGCCCTATTGGATGGCACGGTACCTGAAGGTGCTGGGCAGTGGAGGCGAT
>DASULB010000274.1:0-6014 GCA_036278455.1 Chitinophagaceae bacterium
ACTATGGTATTATTTGCTGAAAGGGAGACGAAAGATCTTGTTGCGCTTGCTGGCCGGCTTCCAGGTGACCATGATCTTACTGGCGATCGGTTATCATAACTTCCCCGACTTTATGATCCTGGGGAATGGTGAGCACCTGTCCCTGCTGCAACATACTGCTCCGGAGGCAACCCTGAAGTCGCTGGGCTGGGCGCTGTTAGCAGGCAGTGTGCTGATTCTTCCTTTTCTGGGTTACCTCTTTTACAGCTTTCAACGGCCCTCCCAGGAAGACATTCAATCGGGCGTTCAGCAGTAACATCCGGTAATTTGCTTCGGAATAAGTATTCTGCGGTTAATGTGTACCTTACAGCTTCTGTCGGAATCCTTGTTTCAAATGATGTTTACCAAACCTGCGTTATGTTTAACCTACTGAGATAACATCCCCTTTATGCCCAATGCTACTGTAAAACCGCATCTTACTTTTTGGCAAATCTGGAACATGAGTTTCGGGTTCTTTGGCATCCAGTTCGGCTGGGGGCTACAGATGGGTAATATGAGCGCCATTTATGAATACCTGGGTGCTACACCGTCACAGATCCCTTTGTTATGGCTCGCTGCCCCGCTTACCGGCCTCATCATACAGCCCATTATCGGCAGCATGAGCGATCATACCTGGGGAAGATTTGGCCGCCGACGGCCCTATTTCTTTCTGGGTGCCGTGTTCAGTTCAGTGGCCCTGATATTCATGCCACAATCCTCCGCCCTATGGATGGCCGCGGGGCTGCTCTGGATACTGGACACCTCCATCAATGTCAGCATGGAACCTTTCCGTGCTTTTGTCGCCGACATGTTACCAGCCGGTCAACGCACCCGCGGATTCGCCATGCAATCCCTGTTCATCGGCATAGGCGCTGTATTCGCCTCCATTCTGCCTTACCTGCTGCACGTGGTCTGGAGGGTGGATGATGTCCGCGACAGCCACGCTATTCCACTGTCGGTCCGCCTGTCCTTTTATATAGGCGCCGCTGTTTTCCTGCTGGCCGTCTTATACACCGTATTGCGCACAAAGGAATATCCGCCGGAAGACCTCGGGAAATTTCAGCGCAAAAAAGCCGAACGGCGGTCCCTGGCATCACAGGCAAGGGAGATTACCCGGGGCATCCTTCATATGCCCGGGGTGATGCGGCAACTGGCCCTGGTGCAGTTTTTCACCTGGATGGGGCTTTTTTTCATGTGGATCTATTTTACGATCGCCGTTCCCGTCACCTGTTTTGGAAATCCCCCGGTAGGCTCACAGGCCTATATTACGGCTACTCAATGGGGGAGCGTCTGCTTTGGCTTCTACAGCTTCGTCACTTTTTTGTTTGCCTTTTTGCTGCCCCGGATGGCACATTTATTATCCCGCCGCGTGACCCATGTGGTCTGCCTGTTTTGCGGCGGCATCGGGCTGATCGCCATTTGGTTCATCACCAATAAATACATGCTTTTTTTGTCCATGACAGGCGTGGGCATCGCCTGGGCCAGCATTCTGTCAATGCCCTATGCTATTTTATCGACGCATATCCCGCCGGAAAAGATGGGTTTGTTCATGGGTATCTTTAATTTCTTTATTGTATTACCCGAAATCGTTTCTACCTTGTTTTTCGGTTATGTCCTGTCTCACTTCCTGGGTAATGATAAGGTGCTCGCTGTGGTGGTGGGCGGTTTCGTGCTGCTCGTGGCAGCTTTGCTGATGCTCAGGGTGCCTGACCACGAAAAAGAGGCGGCAACCGTCTTTCAGTTTGCCGCGCCGGTGCCGGATCAGGGACTTCTAAAATAATGAGGGACAAATCTTTCACCGGGGCGCGGACGTGCCACACATCGTCCATCTTTACCATAGCAGACCATCGTTAAAAAAAATGACATGCAAAAAAAAGCGCCTAAAAGAACCGTGGTTTTCCTCGCCATCCTGCTCGTAACAGGAAACCTCTCTTTCGCGCAGCAACGACGGACCTCCACCCGGCAGGACCAAGCCTCGATTTTTGACCATGTGTGCCCACCCTCCTGGTGGACAGACATGAAAAATCCTTTTCTACAGGTATTGTTTCATGGACAGGATATCGGGCAGGCTCAGGTCTCTCTGAAATATCCCGGTGTGCGCCTGGTGAAGGTGCACAGGGTCCAAAACGACCACTATCTTTTTATCGACCTACACATCGATTCCGGCGCCAGGGCAGGGAACATTCCGATCCGCTTCACCCTGGAAAGCGGACGGTCTTTCGTCTATTCCTATCCCTTAGCAGTCAGAAACCCCCGGGACGGCCGGTCCAGGGCCATGGGCATCGATTCGAAGGATCTTGTGTACCTGTTGATGCCGGACCGGTTCTCCGACGGCGATACCACTAATGACCGGGTGCCCGGCATGCTGGATCAGACGCTGAACGCCGATTCCACCCGTGAACGCCACGGAGGCGACCTCCAGGGAGTGATCAATCACCTGGATTATTTTAACCGATTGGGGGTGACGGCCCTGTGGCTGAATCCCGTGATCGAAAACAATGAACCCAAAGCGTCTTATCACGGCTATTCCTTTACCGATCATTACCGGGTGGACCCGCGATTGGGCACCAATGCACTTTACGCGTCCTTTGTAAAAAAAGCGCACGCCCGTCACTTAAAGGTGGTACAGGACATCGTGTTGAATCATGTAGGCGACCAGCACTGGTTCGTCAGGGATCTGCCGATGAAAGACTGGCTGAATGAATGGCCCCAATATACGGGGACCACCTTCCGGGAATCTCCCATATTTGATCCCTACGGCGCTGAAGCGGATAAAAAACAGGTGCTTGACGGATGGTTCGTTCCTTCCATGCCTGATCTGAACCAACGCAATCCCTTTGTGGCGAATTACCTGATTGAGAACGCCCTGTGGTGGGTTGAATACGCAGGCATCGATGCCTACCGGATCGACACCTATATTTATTGCGATCCCGCGTTCCTGAATCGTTTTAACGCCGCATTATTGCGTGCGTTCCCGCGGCTGCATATCTTTGGGGAAACCTGGGTGCATGGCGTTTCGGCGCAGGCTTACTTCACAAAAAATAATCTGGATGTCCCTTTTAAATCCAATCTTCCCGGTGCGACGGATTTTCAGCTCAACTTCGCCATTAAGGACGCTTTGACGCAGACCCCGGGGTGGACAACGGGTATCAACCGGATATACCTCACTTTGGCGAAGGACTTCCTTTATGCGGATCCTTCCAAAAATGTGGTTTTCCTGGATAACCATGACATGGACCGTTTCCTGAGTACCGTTAATGGAAATATCAAAAAACTGAAATCGGGCTTTGCCTGGCTGCTGACCACCCGGGGCATTCCACAAATGTATTACGGAGATGAGATCCTGATGAAAGGCCGCAGCAATCCCGATGGCCTGGTGCGGAAGGATTTCCCCGGCGGCTGGCCGGGGGATCCTGCAAACAAGTTTGATTCCTCCGGACGTACAAAAGCCGAGAATAACATGTTTCATTACGTGAGCACCCTGGCTCATTACAGGCAACACAGCACCGCCCTGCAAACAGGAAAACTGATGCAGTATCTTCCCAAAAACAACGTGTATGTTTATTTCAGGTATGATGCTGCAGGCACCGTGATGGTGATCATGAACGCCAATGACCAATCTGTGAACATAGATCCTGCAAGGTTTACCGAAAGAATGAAAGGGTTTAGCCAGGCCAAAAATATCCTTAACGGGATGGTCCTGACAAGTCTGAAACAGATTGCGGTACCGGCTGATCAGACGCTGGTGCTTGAATTGATGCGGTGACCGGTCATCTTCCATCGGAGAAGGACGACGCCCCCCTGTCGGGGAAACCCGCCACCGCGCTGTTTCTTTACAACAAATGGTGATCAGTTGCGCCGCAAAGTCAAACCGGATGGGCGCCCTGCCGGCATATTAATTGGCGATGTAACAGGTAGGCAGCGCATTTAAATGTAATTTAGCTGAAAAGAATTTGCCCATTTGTACAAATCATCTATTTTTAATCCACACAAATAATCATCTATGGCCACCAAGAAGAAGACCGCCACTCCAAAGACAGGAAAAAAGGCAGCAGCAAAAAAGACCGGAAAAGTTTCCGGAAAGCCCGCCGACGATCCTTCGGTGGTGACCACCTCAAAGGCATCCGTTACAAAAAAGAAGCCTGCAACAAAAAAAACCGCTGCGGACAAAAACAAAAAATCGCGTCCGACCCACGGGTCATCCCAGTGGCAGACACTCCCGGGCGCCGTAGATATCCATCACCTGAAACCTGTAGAGCCCTTATCCATCTGGACGGATTTTGACATAGAATTGTTCCAGGCGGGCAAACATTACCGGCTATATGAAAAGCTGGGATCACACGCCATGGAATATGAAGGAATCAAAGGGGTTTATTTCGCTGTCTGGGCGCCGGATGCCGCCTTTGTATCGGTGATGGGTGATTTTAACGGTTGGGACAGGTTCTCCCATACCTTACAGCCCCGGTGGGACCAGTCGGGTATCTGGGAGGGATTCATTCCCTACCTGGAAAAGGGCAGCCTGTATAAATATTTTATTCGGGGTAACAATGGTGAGAACCTGGAAAAGGGTGACCCTTATGCCCATTATTGGGAAGTAAAACCCCTGACAGCGTCCATCATATGGGATATCGATTATGATTGGAAGGATGATCATTGGATGAAAAACCGGAAGAAGAACAACGCCCTTGACCAGCCTTTCTCCGTCTATGAAATGCACCTGGCATCCTGGCGTCGCCCCGATGCAGATAATGAGGATGTTTATTTTTCCTACGCGGAAATCACCGCGCAACTGGTCCCTTATGTAAAAGAGATGGGCTTCACCCATGTGGAATTAATGCCGGTGATGGAGCATCCTTTCGACGGTTCCTGGGGCTATCAGCAAACGGGCTATTTCGCGCCTACCTCCCGGTTTGGCACCCCGCAGGAATTCATGAAAATGGTGGAGGCCTTTCACCAGGAGAACATCGGGGTCATTCTGGATTGGGTTCCCTCGCATTTTCCATACGACGCCCATGGGCTGTACCGCTTTGACGGTTCCAATGTCTATGAATATGGCGACATGCGTAAAGGCTTCCAGCCAGACTGGAACAGCTATATTTTTAACTACGGGCGCAATGAGGTGCGCGCCTTCCTCATCAGCAACGCACTTTTCTGGCTGGATAAGTTTCATATTGACGGGCTCAGGGTGGACGCAGTAGCTTCGGTTATCTATCTGGATTTTTCCCGAAAGGAAGGAGGATGGGAGCCAAACCGTTATGGCGGCAGGGAAAACCTGGAGGCAGTGGATTTTGTGCGCGACCTGAACAAAACCATCTACAGGGAATATCCGGATGTACAAACCATCGCGGAGGAATCCACCTCTTATTACGGGGTTTCCAAACCGGTGTTCATGGGTGGGCTGGGATTCGGGATGAAATGGATGATGGGCTGGATGCATGACACGCTGAACTACTTCAAGAGGGATCCTTTTTATCGTCAGTGGCACCAGAACCAGCTTACTTTCAGCATTCTCTACGCCTTTAGCGAAAACTTCATGTTGCCGCTCTCCCATGATGAAGTAGTGCATGGAAAGGCACCGCTCATTTATAAAATGCCGGGGGACGAATGGCAAAAATTCGCCAATCTCCGGTTGATGTATACCTATATGTTCACCCATCCGGGAACCAAGTTGCTGTTCATGGGGGGCGAATTCGCCCAGACAAGTGAGTGGAATTACAAAAGTGAATTATCCTGGGGTTTATTACAATACGCGCCGCACAAGGGAATGCAACAAACAGTAAAGGAGTTAAATGCGCTCTACAGGGCCGAACCCGCCTTGTATGAAAAGCAGTTCGACTACGAGGGCTTCGAGTGGAATGATCTCTCGGACCATCAGAATTGCGTGCTGATCTACTACCGTAAGGGTAAAAAAACCACCGATACGCTGCTCGTTGTCTTAAATATGACGCCCGTTCCGCGCGAAAACTATACCATGGGCGTATTCGCTTCCACTGCCT
>DASULB010000275.1:0-15892 GCA_036278455.1 Chitinophagaceae bacterium
CAGGAACTCACGATCCCTACCTGCGCCTTTGAGAAATCAGCCTCCGACAGACCGGCACCATGCAACATCGCCCTCGAAGAAGGCTGACTGATATCCTCCGTCAATGTACTGCTGTATTTGTTTAATTTAGTGGACATAAAAATAATCTCTTTTGAATATGATGATTGAATTTAGCGGTTGAACGATCTTAAATATTTCTTTGATTCCCCTGACAGGCACATTGGTACCACCTGCATCACCGGACATAAAGACAGTTTCCGCCCATGGCCCGGCAAGGCAAGTGTTGTCAATGTGATGACCCTCAGTATGCTTTAATGTTTTGACATAAATCAATTTCGGTTCCCCGGAAAAAGCTTTAATCATATCCATATAATAAATACTGCGACAGAGCATTCCCCGTGCGTGGAATATCCTTTAGGGGTATTCGCCCTGATCCTCAAACCACGCCGTTGCTCTATCATGGTTTCGCTCAGCTGATCCCAGGTCAAATCATAAACCATGTCTTTAGCTACCAACAAATTTATTCCACGCCAAACCGCAAAACCAACACTTTCCATATTTTTACCTGTACAATTTTGATCTATTATAGTCCTGGATAAAGAAAACAACCCCTTTTGGCACTATGTATTCGTTTAAGCAGGGTTGACCGGACGAGGGGGGCTAAAAGAGTTGATCATCATCACAACAGCAGCGGAACAATGGAAAAAGCTTTAACCATTTTAGTCCGATCAATAATCGCTCTGTATCTGCTTCTCCAACCCTTGTGTTCGTCCGCACAAGTTGCGCTGGAGGCGCAGATAGAAACGATCGCCAGCGGTATCACCGGCCGTGTGGGTGTCTATGCATTGGTGATGGAAACGGGGGAAGCCGTATCTTATCATGGTGAAGACAGGTATCCGATGCAGAGTGTGTATAAATTCCCGATCGGGATGGCCGTGCTGGACCGGGTTGATAAAGGCGGCCTTCCCCTTGATCGGGAAATCCGTGTGGATACCTCGGAATATATTCCTGAAAGCGGGCACAGTCCGCTGCGGGACAAGTTCCCGGAGGGTACACGTGTTACTGTAAGGCAGCTTCTGAATTACAGTGTGGCAGAAAGCGACGGTACAGCATGCGATGTATTGCTGCGGCTCCCGGGCGGAACTGAAAAGGCCCGGGAATATGTTTGTGGGTTGGGCATACAGCATATTGCCATTGCAACAACAGAACAAGTTCAGATAGCCAATGATCTGATACAATACCGGAATTGGGCGACGCCGAAGGCGATGAGTGCGTTATTCAGGATATTTTACTCGGGCAACACGCTTTCTGAAGAATGCAAAGAAGTACTTTTAAAATATTTATCCGTGTCAGGACCGTGGTTTGACCGCCGGATAAAAGGCCTGCTCCCTAAAGGCATTCCGGTTTTTCACAAAACAGGCACCTCCGGAACCCTTCGCCGATTAACAAGGGCGACCAATGATGCCGGGATTATTGTCCTACCAAATGGTCAGCACGTGGCCTTATCAGTCTTCATAGCTGATGCTTATGCCATCCGGAAAGACCGGGAAGTAACCATTGCAAAAATCTCCAGGGCCATATATGACTACTATGCTATTCCCGGCAGACAGCATTTTAGTACATCCCCTTCCCGATGAAATATACCCCAAAAAGAGATTCGGGTACCGAGTGACCGCCTCAGGGACAGGTACCTGATTATTGACATAGTTTTTGACGGATAAACGCACAATCGATTACTTTTTCCATCAGGTCCTGTGGTACATAATAATACTGGTTGGATGCCTCGAAACCAATACGTGAATCTTTCCTGGAAATGTCAAATAATTGCACCGCTAAATTCATCTCATTGTCCAGGATAGCGCCTATACGGCGCTTTAGCACCGTTTTTTCGGTCTCGGGGCTGTTCCCCGCCAAGAGGCTGTCTCTGTCCAGAATAAAGTGTATCTGATTTGCAACAGAGGCGAAGTGAAGCCAGGCGGCCCTGGCGACACCCTCATCCATCTTCGCAATCTTCTTTTTTCCCGGACCGGCAAGGCTGACTGCTTTTTTAAAAACAACAAGACCCTGCTTCCATATTGTCGCGACCTTATCAAATTGTGCTGCAAACACGTCAGAGGGATAGATATCGCGCCAGCTTTGCAAATCATCATAGGGGAAGCCAACCATAGAAGCTTTGTATCCGGTTGGTTTGGCAAACAACAAGTTGGATGGCCCGTATTGTTGCGGTGCTTTATAAAGCACTCCGGCGCTATAAGGGAACTGTTCAAAGGCTTTGCTGAAGTTCGTCCAGGCTTCCCTTGCGTAGGGAGCCGCTGCCTTGCCATAACGCCCTACCGCTAAAGTATCCAGTACAGCGCCTGTCCTGGCATCAGGATTTTGTTCAAATATACGGGCAATTTTTAGATTAAGCGAAGGATATCCCCCCAATGACCAGCTTAGCATCGTACCGTCTATATCTTCTGTGGCCAGGTTTGCAGCATGCCTGGCAACAAGGTCAAGGGCGGGAATCCAGGGCACGGCAGACAATTCCCAACTGTTGTTAAATTGAACTTTGGCGACCGTCTTTAACCCGGCCTTTTTTGCCATTGCCCAATGCTGCCTGGCACGGGGACCAGGACCTACCACCGACATGGAATACTCACCCACACTTGAAGTAATGCCGCCTCTTTCAAAGGATTTGGCCCATTCACTCACAGACATCAACCAGTCTGATTTCGGCAATGCTGCAATAATGGCGGAGGCGTGGGCATCATTCCATCCCCAATCCCATACAATGACCCTGGCATTTGGATTCCCTTCATGTACCCCTTCAGTAATCACCTTGTTTACGCCGGCAATAATATCAGCGTAACTCCGCTTGCTGCAACGAGGGCACTGGTTCCAATGACCATGAGAGGCACAGTTTGTCAGGTTTTCCGATGCCGTGATAGTAAATACGCCCCCTAAACCGGAAACCTGCTTAAAGATATAAGTCAAGGCATGGCGCATCCACTCCGTCACTTCGCTGTCACTGGTGCACATGGCAACAAGATCACCCTCCCTGACGCCAGCCATCTCCTGTCTGTTTTTAAAGAATGATGCAGGCATTGCCCGCGGTTCGTTCAGATATAAATAAACCTTGATGCCATATTTTTTAGCCCTAGTCACAATGCCTTGGAGGTTAGCAAGACGCTTCCGGTAACCCGCTCCAAATTCAGGAAAGTATTTTCCGCCAGGGGCCATCTGGTTCAGCACAACAGGCAACCATACGCCATTCACGCCCTCGGCAGCATATCTTTCCAGCAGTCCATCCGGGTAGGGATCGATGGAGGCATCCATGAGCGGATCACCAAATAACGCAAAATCGGAATAGATGAAACGCAGGCCTTTTGCATTGTTCCAATTTGGCTTTTCTGATTTGGATAAACCATGTACAGCCGAAAACTCCTTCACAAAGCTAAACCTGGGTTCAGCGGGCGCGGACATTTTATCCTTAAAATACCTTTTCACCAGGCGCTTAATTTCACCGGCGCGGGCCTTTGCTTTTATCCCTGGCAGATGATAGACCACCCTTGAACATTTTGGTTTTAAGCCGCCCAGTTTGATAAATAAAAAATCATCCTCTCTGAGCGCAAGTGCCAGCTGCTCACGTGACATATCCAACAACCTCAGCAATTGATCATAGGGTAACAATTGCCAGTTCCGCCTGAGAATCGTAATAAACATGCGTTTTTTATAATCCTCCGGAATAGTGGCAGCTGGGGGCAACCCCATGGAAGCGGCGATGGCTTTCACATCCTCTGCGTTGCAGCCTATCGTCCGGGCGATACGCTCGGGATCTACCAGGTTCCAGTTTCGCCAGATTACCGCATAAACCTTGTTTGGAAAATAATTAAACTCAATTGCAGGGGGATGGGAACCAACAGGAAGCGCATCCTGGGCAAATATGGTTCCGTATAACAGGGTAAGCGATAAGATTGTTATAGCAAAGTATTTAGCCATCAATACCTGTTGTATTTTATTTAAACAGCCACCCCTCCCTGTACGGGACATGTGAAGGAACAGGTGGTCAGCATACCTTCACCACCTCCATCTCCAGTAAATCGCCCAGTTTCCGGATTTTGGAACTGATGTGCCCGATACCAATGGCGCAATGATGCGCCGGACCATGACCGTTCCACGAGTTTACAAATGCCCTGGCACCGATAGGAAAACTGTAACGGCTGTTGGTATTGCCGATTTGCAGTATCGGTCCGGGTACCGATTGCCCCTCTGCAACCAGCAGCATCAGCTTGCCTGCCGCCTTTTCCACGACAGACAGCAACGTGACCGGTCCGTGCTTCACCGACATCTCCACCGAGAGGCCGCTGCCCACTTTCCCGTGGTATACCTGGAGGGGTCGTACCCTGGTCTTTCCTTCGGCAATAGCGATATGGCCAGGACCATCATGGCCCATGAGCACCACATCGGCGTTGAAATCCATCGCATAATATTCCGTAAAGGATCCTCCCGCGCCAAAGCTGTCCATGATCTTCATCGCCTGGACATTCTTGATCTCGTACTCGCCGGCCACCGGAATGCCCGTGGCCGTCAGCAACGAATTGCCGAGTATAATGGAGGCGATAGCCTCTTCATTGTCAGCATTTCCGGTCCCCTTATAATAATAGGCCAGCGAGCCCAGTTTATATTTTCCCACTAACAGGTCCAGCGCCAGGGAGGTCCTGGCCGCTTTTTCCAACTCTTCGGGTGCGCAGTCTTCCCGGATGTCAAAAATTCTGTTGAATTGCTGTATCCGTACCGCGATCACTGCTGCAGGTACGGTCTTTCGCAGCGCCGCCAATTCATCCACCTCAATAAATTCCATGTGCCCCCCGAAAGAAGCGCATTGCAGTGTCAGGTCAGTATAAATATCCAGCATGCCCCCATAATAATGACCCATGCATCCCATGCGGTTATCGGCCATGATACTGGCCACTTTCGCGGCCTCTACCCATTCCATTACTTCCTTCCAGCATACCTCATCTTCCTCCAGCACCCCGGTGATCTGGTGAAAATTGATGCCCGTCCGGCGAAATACATTGGCGATCTCGGGAACAGGACAGGCTGAACAGTAGGCCAGCCATTCGCCTGTCATTTTCCGCCGGTCCTCCATGTTGTTGAACGCTTCATAATCTATGGCGGCGGCCGGTGAAAGGTTCAAGATGATGACCGGTACTTTGGCCCTTTGCACGACCGGCAGGACGGTAGAGGACAACGCATAGGTAGTCACATACAAAAAGATAATATCCACATCCTCTCTGCGAAATAATTTCCCCGCTGCAAATGCCTTTTCCGTGGTATCCACCAAACCCGCATTAACGATATCAGGATGAATGTCCGAGAGTTTGCTTTCAACGGTCTGCAGATAGCCTTCCAATCTTTGCTTAAGACCATCAAATTGATCCCAATACGCGTCCAGCCCGATACCGAATAATCCTATAGTCATGGTCTGTTTCTTGATTTTTCTTTTTGATTTAATGGTAATCGATTTGTTGTTTGCCGCCATGCAACGGTATTTCCTTTCCATTCCAGATAAATCTTCCGTTTAGGTTTTCCGGAAGGATGACATAACCCTGAAGACCGTCCTTACCAGCTCTTTTTAAAGAGACCGCAATGGTATGGTTGCCATCCTTTTCACGCATCCCTGGCAATACCATGGTCCCTTTTACTTCTCTGAGCGCACCCAATGCCGGCGCAATACGCACTTTCCCAAAGCCTGGTGCGTCAGGCATGATGCCACAGATCGTCGCCAGGAAATCATATTCCGGGCTGGCGGACCAGGCATGGCAATCCGAACGCGTCGGATCTGGTTTTTCCGCGAAAGTGGTCAACCCCATCTTCAGCATGTCGCGCCAGGGAGTCAGTTGCGAATAATACAGGTTTCCCATACCCGCCTTGACCATGGCGCGGGTCAGGTAAAACCGGTAATAAAAAGTAGCCTGGCTAAGGGTAGAATCATAGAGGACCTTTTCCATTACCTCCTTTTGCCGGGACACGGGAATGGCGTCCGCCAGGATGGCCATGATGCCCGCATGCTGGCTGAAAGTATTTTTCTCCGGTGTATTGGCCATTTCCATCCGCTTCGCATCAAAGCAATGCCGGTAGGTGCTTTCCGCCAGTTTGCCGGCGAGTGCAGCGTAATGATCCGCTGTTTCCTTACGGCCGAAGTAATCAAATAACTTTGCTGCCTGCCGCAGGGTATAGGCATATTGCAGGGTGACGACGGCGGAATGCCCGTGTTGGGCGCCGTCTGGTACCCCTCCGGGGAAGGCGTCGTTCCAGTCAACGAAACTCCACCAATCCATCGGACCCAGCATTCCGTAAGAACTGTCAACATGCCGGTCGAACCACTTCAGTACAATGTTCGCCGCGTCCAGGTATTTTTCCAGGAACTGCTCATCCGGGACATGCATCCAGTAATCATACAGCATGGAGACCCAGAACAGGGAAAATGGGGGTATGACCTGCAACCGGCTGCTGGGATAGCGTCCCTGGGTAAGGCCGTCGGGGATCCGGGAATTATAAAAATCATTGATGGCCTTGCGCATCAGCCTGTCATCGCCCGTATTGTACAGGGAAATAAGGGACTGGATCCTGGTATCGCCCTCGTATTGCAACTGCTCATAGTAAGGACAGTCAAAATAAGTCTCTCCCGCGCAGAGCCGGGCCGTACGCCAGCCTACCTTCCATATTTTTTCCAGGGAAGCGTCATTGCTGGTAAAGGTGGCCTTGTGCTTAAACGGATAGCCGGTGTACATACCATAAATATCATCCAACACCAGGGGCTGATCGCCTGTTTCAATATCCACCCGCAGATAGCGATAGGTACGGATCCACAGCGGGCTGAAGGTCCTGTCTTTCCCGCCATCGGGGTAAAAAATGTCGTACAGGCCCTTCATCGTCTTGCCTTTTATATCATTACGGTTCCCTTTGCGCCCGTTTTGATCAAACAACGCTTCCGCATAAGTCAGGGTCACCTTGGCGCCTTTTCCGCCGCTGAGTTTCAGGACGGGATAAGCCACCGTTTCAAAAGACTGGTCCAGCAGGATGCTTTCATGGCTATGGGCCGCGACGGTGAGGGGCTGGCTGCCCTTCAAAAAGCCCTTGCCTACCACAGCTTTGGTGGTCCTGCGTACCACTTGCAGCCGCTGCATCTTCTCTTCCATCTGGGGAATGCTCCGGGGTACGAGCGTCCAGAGGTTGTCGCTGCCATATCCCAGGGGCACCACGGGTGTATGAAGTTCCCTGGCCTGCTCCCAACCGGAGTCCTTATAATCAGGCTGCTGCCAGCCCCAGGGATAGGCGGCCGCATCTACCTGGTCACCCGCGCCCACCGCCACATAACTGTGAAGCACCGCCCCCATGTCAAGCGCGCAGGGACGATAGGCCGTATCATGTAACACCTTCCAGGAATGATCCGTGTTCGCAACCTGCTCAGCCTTGGTATCCCCCTGCAATAAAAAACCTGTCTGGTTGGAGACCTGCGCCACCGGCGCATATTCCGCCATATTCCATACTACTGCTGCGATCACATTGTCCCCCGCATGCAGGTGGGAAGCGATGTCATAGGTTCCGAAGTTCCAGTTGTATAAATCACTGCGGGCGGGGCCTCTTCCTACCGGCGTTCCATTCACGTATAGCCGGTAACGGTTGTCCGCCGAAACATGGATGACAAAACTGTCGGGCTTCGCGGCCAGATCAATGGTCTTACGGAAGTGGTATACACCGTATGCCCTGGCAGGTACGCCCGGACAACCGATCCACTGCGCGTTCCAGGAGCCGTGCAATAATATGGGATTAATGGTGGGCTGCTGTGCCGCTGACCACAAAGGAAGGCCCAGCACACAGATGCATGCCAGCAAACCCGTCCATGCGGGAAAGCTTACCATTCTCCAACAAGCCCTCAGGCCTTTGCAGCTGTTTTGTTTTTGTAGCAGGGTGTTGATGTTGTCCATAAAGTAAAAATTAATATTTATTCCGCCATCGGCATTACGAAAAGCATGCGCGTCATAGCATCTAAAGATACGGGGGATTCCCGCTGTCCGGTAACCGTCCATTTTTTTGACGGCCTGCCTCCATATCCCGGCCGCTCCTCATTTTTGTCAGGCCATAAAAAACATTTCTTCCAGTTCCACGGTTACCGGCGAAAAGTCCTCTTCGGTATCCATGATATCGGCCATGTGTTTCCACCACTTTTTCATCACGGGTGCTTCGGATAATTTGGCTCCATCAAAGTCATCCGGCAGACTTTGGGTGGCAAATAGGATGTTGGTCTCTGTGTCCAGCCATATCCCGTAGTCCTGTATCCCCGCTTCTCTGAGCAATTCCTTTAGTTCAGGCCATATTTCCTGATGTCTTTTTTTATAAGTCCCGGCGTAACCGGGTTTCAACTTCATTTTAAAACCAACTCTTTTCATCTGTTGAAATTTTCTTTTTTGATTGGCTGTTATTTTATTTCCCTCTGGGGTTCCTTAAGCTGAAAAGAAAAGTCATAGCTTCCGGAGCCCGTCCCGATCACCACATGGCCGTTTTTAGAAGCAATCTCCCGGATGCCATCCCCCTCCGAGAGCGTCTTACCGTTTTCTTTAACCAGGTGCCGGTTTTTTGCAGGCAACCGGACCTTCGCTGTTGTGTTAGCGGGGATTTCAACATGCAGCCGGGCCTTTCCGTCAGTGGTCCGTTCCCACCTAACCGCAATCGGGCCATTGATTGAATGGTAAGTGACCGCTACCTGGTCAATGCCGCTGACCAGTTGAGGGGCGATCAGTATTCTTTTATAGCCTACGCTTCCTTTTTGTTGACGGATCCCGCCGAGTCCGCTGTACAACCATTCCATCAAATGTCCCAACATCATGTGATCGTTGGACACAGATCTTAAGGCCTGCCAGGACTCGGTAAGCGCCGTCGCCCCTTTGCGCAACTGGTAACCATAACCGGGGACATCATCGCGGTTGTTCATCCTGTAAATAAGCTGGTTATAACCGCCTGCTTCCAGGGACTGTACCAGGTAACGAAACCCGATGTCCCCCGCCGTCAGTGCATAGTTATTCCCCTTGATGGAATCCGCCAGGTTGGCCAATATCGCCTTTCTGTCTTTGGCGGGCGCCAAACCAAAATACAGGGGTATGGCGTATGCCGTCTGGCTGCCGGTTGCATACACTTTGGTTACAGGATTGAAATATTTCGCGTTAAAGGCCTTCCGGATCGTGTCGGCGAGGGCGGCGTAGTGCCTGGCTGCCGGGATGTCGTGCAGCACGGTGGCGATCCGGGACAGGACTTTCGAATCATAGTAATAAAAAGCGGTTGCCGTCACACCAAGCGGGGTCAGTTGCGACACCCCGGGCCCCTTGGGACCGAGGTCGTACCAGTCCCCCAACCCGTAAGCCAGCAGGTGGTGATCCGATTTTCTATCCAGATAGGCCACATACCTTTTCATCATGGCATAATTCTTTTGTAAAATCTCCCGGTCACCATACCACTGGTATACATACCATGGAATCAGCACACCGGCACTCCCCCATTCGGGAGAATCGCGAAATCCGTCCTGGAAAACAACATACTCCGGCGCGATGTCCGGCACCAGGCCACCGGGTAACTGGGCATCCCGCATATCGGCTGCGATCTTGGTATAAAAGCTCAGGATATCATAATTATATTGAATGGAATTACCCATCAGGTGCGTTTCCTCCAGCCAGCCAAGCTTTTCCCGGTGGGGACAGTCGGTGGCCACATTGCTCATGTTATTGCGAATGCCCCAGCGGATCAACCTGAATATCTGATTAAACAAAGTATCTGAACAACTGAATGACCCCACACGCGGGGCGCCGTTCTGGGTGTGCAGGGAGGTGAGTGAATCGATGCGTACGGCATCGGTATTCACCTGTTTGCCCGTGGGATCAAACACCTCGATCCCGGCATAGCGGAAACCATAATAGGAGAAAAGGGGTTGCCAGGTCTCCATCCCTTTCCCCTTCAGGGTATATTCCCAGTAATAAGGGTGCCCGGTCGCCTGCTGGTCCGGGGTGTTATCGGCGTTTACCAGTTCGGACGGAATGATCCTGATCCGGTAGCCGCGGGGACCACTGGCGCTCAGCCTGATGATACCGCTGGTGTTTTGGCCAAAATCATATTCCCTGATGTTCTTCCTGGAAGAATCGATACGGACCGGTTTGAAAACCTGGTTGACCCTCACCGGCAAAGACTGTTGCGCCTTCATCGCCCCGCCCGGACCGGGTTCTGTAACGGGGGGCTTCCATCCTTTATCGTCAAACCCCGGCGCACTCCACCCTGGTTGTATTTTACGGGCATCAAAATCTTCCCCTCCATAGACACTTGAATAAGTAATGGCCGACGGTGCCGTCTTCCAACTGGCATCGGTCGTGATCTTGCGTATGGATCCGTCACTGTAACGGATCACCAGTACAGCGCGCAACATGGGATAACCTGCAGCGATGGCCAGCTTATGGTAGCGCTCACGGGTAATGTATAGAAATCCGTTCCCGACGATAGCGCCAATGACATTGGCTCCCTGCTTTACCGCGGAAGTAACATCATACCCATTATAATAACACCGTTTGGTATAATCGGACCAGGCGGGGTTCAGAAAACTGCTGTCGATCCTTTTACCATTCATGAGTAAAACATACTGCCCTAATCCGCATACGAATACGTAAGCCTGCTGCACAGTTTTTTTCACGGAAAATGTCTTTCGGAAACAGGGTATTACATTTCGCTTTTTGGCCTTGTCACCCAACTCATCCGCCTTGCCCGGGACACCGGGATAGACCTTCATGCTATCGGCTAAGCGCTCATAACCGATCCAGCGGGCCTCCTGCCAGTCATTCTTATTCAACAGCCCTGTGCTAAAACCGGCATGCGCCGCACAACTGCGCTGCGTTCCATTGTCCACCCATACTTTTACTTGCCAATAATATTTCTTCGCGCTGGTGAGCGGCTTTCCATCGTAACGAATGAAAGTGTTCTTCCCCGAAGTCACCTTACCTGAATTCCACAGATCAGGGGCGGCAGACAGTTTTTGTAAAGAGGAGGCGACCGTCACCTGGTAGGCCGTTTGCATCACCCCCCTGCCGGTAGCAGCTATTTTCCAACCGAAGGCTGGATGGGCCTCCCCTATTCCCACCGGGCTTTCCCGGGACTGGCAACGCAGGTCATAAACCTGCAACGCCGCGGAGGAGGAATCGTTTTGGGCCGAGCCGTGGACGGCGCCCGGTACACCACTCAGCAGAAAAAAAGCAAAAGCACAAAAAAAACGGTAATATTTCATATACTCATTTTAATAAACCCTGTTCATCTTCACGCGCCGCCGCCAAAATCACCACGCTGCAGCAGCTGCCGGCGTGCAACGCCCTGCAATCAAAAGCGATCCAAGGTCGCCCTCTCTCTGCCCCCATCTTCCCGTTCAATATCCTGTCCGACCTACTGATCAATCTCCTGTCGCGGGAGGCGCAAGAGGATGCCACTTCCCGCCGGAGCGAAACACCTGTGCCGTGCCCATGCCACTCAGAATCCACCGGACTGTATGGTGACCGGTCCCAAAAGCCCCGACTGTAGCAAAGGTGAATTTTCCGTATAGGGATTATAGTTTGTAAAAGTATATCTTTTGGAAGGACGCTTCTGTCCTTTCAGCAACCAGGCGGGCCACTGGTCGTCCTTCACCCCGTCATCGGGAAATTGCTGGTCGCCAATGAGCCTGTTTGGCCAGCGGTTGGCCACCCTTATTTCCAGTTGATTTCCTTTCTGCTTTATCACGCCCGTGATGTCCACCCGCCGGGGAGCCGTCCATACCACGCCCAGATCATGGCCGTTGAGCAGCACCCGCGCCAGGTCCTTTACCGCCCCCAGGTTGAGGTAAAGACGACCGCTGTCTCCATTAGTCCGGGAAGCGGGCAGATCAAAACTTTTATGGTAGGTCGCTACACCGGAATAATACCTGATCCCTTTTTCAGGACGGGTAGTCCAGTCCACCAGGTGATCGAAGGTGATGCTGGCGGGACCACCCCATTTTGGATCAAAGGAAACCCGCCAGGAACCTTTTAAAGTATCCACTGTCCTGGTCCCTGGAAAATTCAGCCCCTTCAGGTGACCCTCCGGGGCGCTTTTTGCAAACACGATAAAATAACTTTGATAGCGGTCCAGTGCCAGGGGTATAGTCGTTTGTCCGTTGCGGGTGGAAAACCGGGGCAACCGCCTGGTTTTCCCCGTTAAAGGGTTCCAGAGTGCAGGGGCTCCTTTGGCTGTCCGGAAGGTGGCGTCAAATTTGACCGGGTGATCCGCGGGATTGCTCACAAAATAAATGTCCCAGTCAGCGGTAGTGCGGTGGGTATAACGCACCGGTACGCTGGCAGAGAAATCCCTGGTCACCCCCCACTTGGTCAATATCCCGGATGTCAGATCATAATCAGGATAAAGGACTTTGCCTTTCTTGACGCCCACCGCGCCTCCCCAGATCACTTCCCCTTTGCCATAAGGACGCGCGGTGATCGCCGCCGGCGACCGGAAGCCACCCCATAAAGTATCCGCCATCCGCCGCACCTGTCCATCGCAGGCGGGATACCCCGATAGGCTGGGGGAACGCAGGGGCGGCGCACCCACGACGACGGCCCCCGCTTTCACCAGGGAGATGATTTTATCCAGCAGCACAGGCGTCATGGTCTTCACCGCCGGCAATACCAGCAACCGGTAAGAAGCACCGCCCGGAAAGACTACCTGATGATCACTGACGGTGGCCTTATACAATTGCAGGGGAGAACAACCGTCAAAATTATAACCGCGCCTGTCCGGAAGGAGCGTATCTCCCCGCAGCGCCGTGGGGGGCGGCAGGAAAACCTGTGGCGCACCTTCAGGGGTCAGGTAAAGGACATCGGCCACCGCCTTCCCCTGTTGAAGGATAAACTGGCACCGGGTGATGTAGCGGTGGTAGGCCCCTACCATGGGCCACCAGGTTTGTTTTCTGTCCCAATGGACCCCATAAGGCCCCATCGTCATGCCCGGACGCAGGGAGTCCGCCAGCGGCTTATGCGCAAAAGTGTGATAATAGAATCGGTTGATACCGGTAGCGAGCGCCCAGTCCCCCTGGTCTTTCATGGATCCCGGATACTGCTGCCATGCTTCGTGGCCATCGGAGGTGAAGGCTTCGGATTGCACGATGGGCTCCCCTTCCACATGGGCGATCGATGTCGCTTCAATGCAGCTGAAAGCGGTGTTAAACCCAAAGCCCTTGCTCCAGAACTCACTCATCGGGATATCGGCCACCGAACCGAGTTCCAGGTCGGCGCTCGGGTTCATATCATAAGGCTCGATGGATAACCCAAACCCGTGACGGTGTGCATAGGCTTTAAGCTGGCCGGCGTAATGTTCTCTGACGAGTTCATTGCAGGTCTGCCGGAGGTCCCACAAAAAGCGGTTGCTGATCTCCCGGCTCCCGACGATCTTCCCGCCATAGACGGGATAAAATGGCAGAGGGTCATAGCCCCGCCGTTTTTTAAATTCGTTTCTCAGTGCGGCTGTCCAGTTTTGGGCGCCCATCTCCCAGCTGTCGAGGTGGAGCATTTTAAGCCCCCCGGGGGAATCACGGTTCAGCTTGCCCAACTTAGCCAGTATTTTACCCACGTAGGCATCCAGCTGAACGTTTACCGCCGTTGTATCCAGTTTATTACATTCAAACCCCAGTCCCTGCACGGGTGCCGGCCGGGTAAGCGCCCCGTTGTTGCGGCTTACAAAACGCATGATGGTCCACCGGCCTTCCGGCACCTTCCAGTCCAATGTGCCGTCACTGTGGAGTTTGCCGGCGAGATTAATGACTTTTTTTTCCGGGATCAGTGCACCGGCCGGCAGTTTCGCGGTGTCAGGCCAACTGTACAAAAAGGGCTTGACGCCGGGAACCGAGCTAAACGGGGCCCGGTAGTACAGCGCTTTCTCGTTAATGTCTTTCAGCTGCTCATCCCCCTCAGGCGTTGGGAAGGCAAGGACAGCGACATCTTTATAATAGTCCTCCCATTTCTTTTTTAAAACAGGGGTCAATATCCCTTCCCCGAAATAGGGTGTTTTGGGCTCTGGCAGCGGAAGGGTGATGTGCACCGTTCCAGGGCCCGTCACCCGGGTCGTGCTCGATACCAGCTGCTGCATGGACTCAGCGGGGGTGATCCACGGACCTCCGCTGCCCGCCCATCCCGGACCAACGCCCAGGGTGATGTTGATCCCCAGCTTTTCAGCTTCGGTTTCCATATATTTAAATAACCCGTACCACTGATCACTCAGAAAATCGACCGGGCCGCGGGGCACCCCCACGTTCACTTCCAGGAACACCACGCGGCCTATGCCGGCCTTCTTCATGGAGAGCAGGTCCTTTTTCATTCCCTCCTTTGACATATTGCCATCCATGAAATACCAATAAACACCGGGGCGGGCGGAATCCGGCGGATGTAAAAACGCTGTTCTTAAAGCACTGATCGAAGAAGTGTCAGGTTTTTTAGCACAACCTGAGAACATCCCTGACAGTACTAAAATAAAAATACTGACAAAAAATAAGGTGCTTTTCTTAATGGGAGACATGCTGATTTTTTTGATGATCGGTTCATGATGGTGTAGCCCGGACAAATGTAAACAGCCATCCAGGCTAAACCATCCTGCGGTATCCTGCTAAAGGATACTTCCTAAAAAACACTTCAAATAAACGTCCGCCCGCTATAGCACGCCGGTCGGTGCTCCAAACGGTGAACGGCGCGGCTGCCGGACAGTCCCCGGAGTTTTGTAAAACTGCACGACACTGACCGAATAAGGCTTTAGCGTAAGGTTATACTCCTTCATCGAAGGTTTTTCAGGGAGGTTTTTTCCCCGTCGAAACATCGACGCCAGTTGCCTGAAATTTTCCTAAGAATGTTTGTTTCCAATTTCATATAATTTGATATATAGATAAATTGATATCAAGGAACAAATGATAATAATTTTCCCGATTGCTGGCCTTTAACCCGCCTTTATCCGGAATCAAGCCTTTCACCATTTAGGCGGAAGTAGTTTAGCTTTTATATATCGAAGCATAAAACCCACTCATCACGAAGTGTGGGTGGGATGTAAGCTTTTTCCGTGATATATTAATGCTACTTTTTTGGTGGCGACTACCTTATCGTTACTCAGCTTGACATAATCTCCTTTGTTTTGGATCCCCTTTACTTCAAAAACTGCCCCCTCAAATCTAACTAGATCTTTTGGCTGTAGGGGATATCTTTGTCTGCGTATGGACCGGTCAAACCCCTTTCTGTTTTTCTGTAAGGATCGGTTGTTCTTTCTTTTAAAGGCCCAATACTGCGTTGAATCTCTATTGACGCTATTATTCCCTCCGCCAATTACAAATGCATCGCCGGCATGAGACTTTTCAATTCCGAAAAGATGCCTGTTTACCTTTGTAATATAGCCAAACGTTTCCCGGGCTTCCGGATAATGGCTTAAAATTCGGCTTCTAACGGTACCCATTAGGGTTTCTGGCTTTAGACTTTTATGCTTTTTGACTTCCAATTGTAGTTTTCCATCATGAAGTGCCTTGTGGTGCTTATCGCAGAGTGTAATCAGATTATCCGGGGCACCTGAACCGCCTTCACTTCTAAACGTAATGTGGTGCACTTGAAGGCTTTTTGAGCAGCCACCCCTGCCAGCCTGGCAATGGTGCTGGTCTCTGGATAAAACGTACTGTTTTACGTTAGCATAACCATATTGTACACCTTTTTGATAGCCAACTCCCTGAATACTGGGATCTTGTAGCTTTTGAGTGTCAAAAGCGCCTGTTTCCAGGATGAGGGTGCTTTCAGGTAACCTTTGCTGAAACAGGTTAATAATTCTGCAATGAGCATCCACTTTCTCC
>DASULB010000276.1:0-5473 GCA_036278455.1 Chitinophagaceae bacterium
GTAAGATGGTATGCGCCCGAAAGGAAATGGGTCATGGTGGTATCCTGTCACGATCATGTGGCATTCTACAGTTCACCGGATTTAAAGCATTGGAGCAAGCAAAGCGATTTTGGCAAAGGCGTGGGGTCGCACGGAGGGGTATGGGAATGCCCGGACCTTTTTCCTCTAACCGTAAAAGGGACCGATCAGGTTAAATGGATCCTGACGATCAACAACGGCGGTTCGCCTGCGGGAGGTGGGGGAACGCAATACTTCATAGGCAGCTTTGATGGCCGGCATTTTACCCCGGATGATCACCAGGTCCGCTGGCTGGACGGGGGCACAGATGAATATGCAGGGATCACCTGGAATAATACGGCCGGCCGTACCCTGTTCATCGGATGGATGAATAACTGGCCTGCCGCTGATAAGGATATACCATCTTATATCTGGCGGGGAGGAATGACCCTGCCCATGGAACTCACCTTACGGAAAGAACATGATACCAGCCTGTTTGTTGCAAAGGAGCCGGCAAGTGAACTAAAGCAATTAGAACACCCTATTATGATAAAACACCCCAGGCTGTCAAAGGACACCTGGTCCGAATCCTTCAAAAAAGGCGCATTGTCCAGTTCCGTCACAACATTCACCGCAACACTCGGCGACGCTCAGAAACTGGCCTTGTCCTTGCGAAATAACCTCGGCCAGCACGTAGATATCACCTATGACAGGTCGAGCCACCGCCTTATTATAGACAGGACAAAATCCGGCAGGGACGGGTTTCATGCCGAATCCGCCCTGAAGCATTCTGTGGAAATACCCGGAGATCTTTCAACTGTTCAAATGACGGTCTTCTATGACCGTTCCACCCTCGAGGTATTTTTTGACAATGGCAGATGGGTCACAACAGATCTGGTATTCCCAACCAAACTATACAATCAGCTTAAAATTGACGTGGCCGGACCTTCCGGCAAAATTGAAAACTTACTCGTGTCCCATATTGATTCCGTCTGGAGGTAATGGTCAAAAGGTCCTGGAACCGTCAGAATTGATTGTTGGCAGGAATCTGCCCTTTGGTTTGTACCCAAGGTTACCGGCCTATCCCCGGAAACACCGGCACACTCAGAAGACCGCTGTCTCCTGCGGATTGTATGGCAAAGAAATAATTATCCTTGGAATAGGGTAAGGTCATCGAGGTTTTATCGGTATAAAATTTCTGCTGCCACATCGGTGCATCGGTCTCCCGCATCAACACATAATAACCCTTGGCGCTACCATATTGCGGCGGCTTCCAGAACAGGCGGGTATCATTGGTCAGATGGCTGACATCAATTTTTGCCTGGGTAGGTCCTGAAGGAGCATCCGCCATGGAAGCCAGGGTGGCCAGGTTGAGACAGGTGTTTTTCCGCAGATAGGCAAAGTCCATGAATTTCTCCAGATCTCCATACAGAGTATCATGGACTGTCCGGACATCTTGGTGCTGGTGAAGGTAATTCTCATAAAAATCCGTGATCCGCACTGCCGTGAAGCCTCTCTGCTGAAAAGGCAGGTGATCGCCACCCCGCAGGAACCGGTCGCGCCGGTAAATGAGTTGCACCGTTAAATTATCGACATATTGTGCCGCAATGTTTTTGATGTAGCGGGCCAGTTCCCGGGAACGGCTGTCATTCTCTCCGCCCAGGGCTTTTCTAAGCGCAGCCTCCTGCTTTGTTTCGGCCGCAGGAACACCTTCACTGAAAACCCTTACCCTGGTATTATTGTGCTTATCCGTACCGCTGGAAGTGCTTTGGCCTATCATGTCATTGTTCAGCATCGCCGCCACCTGCCAGTGACCTTCTTTTGCTGCTGCAGCCAGGTGCGTCGAACCCAGCAGACCCTGTTCCTCCCCGGTGACCGCTACAAAAATAACGGTGGCCCTGATCGAATGGGCACTCATGATCCGGGCCATCTCCAGCAGCGCCGCAACGCCGCTGGCATCGTCGTTGGCGCCGGGCGCCGCGCCTGTGCTGTCCATAATATTCGTATTCCGGCTGTCCAGGTGCCCGCTCACGATAAATATCCTGTCATCGCCGGGATCTGTACCTTTGAGCGTTGCCATAACATTGCCCATCCGGATGGGGCGATTGACACGATGCGCATCCGCCGGCTGCTGCCAGTAATCTATCCGGGCCGTCATCCTTCCATCACTTTTCGCCGCGAATCGCTGAAATTCTCCCAGGACCCAGTTCCTTGCGGCGCCAATGCCCTCACGGGAGTCCGTCTGGTTGCTCAGCGTATGCCTCGTCCCGAAGGCTACCAGGGTGTGTACATAGGACTCCAGGCTGTCGGGCGATACCTGGCGGACCATCTGCACCACCTGGCTGTTGCGGACGATGACCTGTTGGGAGAAACCCGTCACCGGTAAACAGCACAGGATCCCGCATAAAAATATTTCTATCCTTCGCATAATATGGATATTTGCAATAAATATATTTGCCAATAAATTTACATTTTCTTTATCAGAACGTTTTTGTCATTTCAGAGAAAACTGAAAAACCACTATTGATATGCCTTCAGAACAACCAAAGACGCGGTTATCTATCAGGCACGCTACGGTGCGCTACCTTGATAAAGTCATCTTTCCGGAACTGACCTTTACCCTGCATGCGGACGAGAACTGGGCGGTTACAGGAAAAAGCGGTTCGGGGAAGACCGCCTTGCTCAATACGATACTGGGCAAGAACAACCTGGTGAACGGGCACATCCGGTATCCGCTTTATGAAGATTACCTGCGGGAACATCCGGTAAAAGATCCCCTTTTCGGTCCGCGTCATCTGATGGGATTTGTCTCTTTTCAACCGCGTTTCCGGAACAAACAGAACATGACCGACTTTTATTACCAGCAACGCTTTCATTCCTGGGATGCGGAGGAAGTGGCTACCGTAGCGGAATACCTGGAACAGACGCTTAGCAATGCCCATTCACATTTGGTATCCGGAGAGGTGCGCTTTCCCATGGACTGGGTGGTCAGGAACCTGAGCCTGGAAGCGCTTACCGATAAAACCCTGATCCAACTTTCAAACGGGGAGACACGCCGTTTACTGATTGCCGAGGCGTTGCTACACCAACCTTTATTGCTGCTGCTGGACAATCCGTTTAGTGGCCTGGACGTCGACACCCGTGAATTCTTTCATCAGTTACTTGGACAAATCGCCGCCAAAGGCACCCAGTTTATCCTCGCTACACCGCCCGAAGAAATACCGGACGCCGTCACCCATGTGCTGGAACTGGAAGAAGGCAAAACAAAAGCTGTGTACAGCAGACAGGACTATCTTCACCGGCAGCCCGGGGAAAAAGCCGCTGCGTCCTGGGAGCCGGATCCCGAAAAATTAAGGCGGGCTATTCCCGTCAGGCAGGGCGATACCCCGCCTTTTCACAATGCCGTTCGCATGCAGCAAATCCATGTGCGATATGGCACATCGGTCATTTTGGACGACGTCAACTGGGCGATCAAAAAGGGTGAGAAATGGGCGCTCCTGGGCCCGAACGGCGCCGGTAAATCCACGCTCCTCAGCCTGATCACCGGCGACAATCCGCAGGCCTACGCCAACGAGATCATTCTTTTTGACAAAAAGCGCGGCACCGGTGAAAGCATTTGGGAGGTGAAGCACCAGATCGGATTTGTTTCCCCTGAATTGCATCAGTACTTTCCCTACAACAGCACCTGTCTGGAAGTCATTTATTCCGGTTATACCGATACGATGATCGCAATGCAAAAAAGACTCACCGCCGAACAAAAAGCCCATGTGCTCGACTGGATGGATCTGCTGGAAATTCTACCGCTGAAAGACCGCAAATTCAAATTTATTTCGGCAGGAGAGCAACGTCTGGTGCTTTTGATCAGGGCGCTGATAAAGAATCCTCCCCTGCTGATCCTCGACGAACCCTGCCAGGGACTGGACCAGCAACAAAAGGACCATTTTAAAAACGTTATTGAACATGTGTGTAAGCAAGAAGATAGCACCTTGATCTATGTAACACACTACCGGCATGAAATCCCCGGCTGCGTCACCCGGTTACTAAAACTGGAAAAAGGAAAGGCGGTAAGTTCAGGATAGGTTGCCTGAGACCGGTTTACAGGCCGCTTCTCATTTCCCTATTGCCAAAACTGCCACCATTTTTTCTTCTTAATAATACAGACCTCTCCTAAAGTGAGCACGGAAGGGCCTAATATAAATTTAACTTTTATTGGCCAGTTTTTTGTTTCAATCGTTTTTTCTAAGGTTTTAAAACCGATATATTCTACAAGTAGCGTTACTTGGCCCGTTAATAGGCTATCAGGAATTTTTAGACTAAATCGCCCTTCTTTGTCTGTCAGCGTTCCAATTTTAGAATCTTTGATACGAATTAATACTCCTAACAATGGTTCCCTTTTCGCACTATCTAATACTATTCCCCGAACAACATTTTTCAGGCTGTCTTCTTTAGTGCTGTTTGTTGCATTCGCTTGGATTGTTCCCGATTTATAATCATTCGACGATACGATTTCTGTTTTAGTAGGGGTTTGACTTGAGACAGAGGAGCTTCTTAAGATTCCGCCAATCAACAAAACGCCTGCAAGGATTTTGTAAAATTTCGAATTGTTTACAGACTTCTCAGCTTCAATAATCCGGCCTAGTTGTTGATCCGAAAAACGGCCGCATAATTTCCCTGAGGAAGTTTCTAAAATTTTAATAATCTCATTGTCTGTCAATTTAGTGAAATCAATAACCGTTTTTGAACAATGAGCGCAAAATCTCCCTTTCCCATTTTCTCCCATGAGTATCCATTCTTCCCTGCAAGGATTGTCAATTCTTAATAGGTGGTCTCGTTGTCTCATAATATTGCCTGTAACGGCTGGCGGCTTTGTACTGGTCCGGATTTTCATCACGCTACTCAAAAGGCTATTTTCCGTAGAACTGATCCAATAGCTTATGCTGTTCGCGGTGCTTTTCTGATTCCGGTTGTAATACGCTGGTGACATTAATGTTCATGACCTGCACCGGCTTTCCTTTTGCATTGGCGGTCCAATGAGGCAAATCATCACCATTTGGATTCCCTGTTTTGATAAAATTGGCAAAATAATCTTCCATGGTTGCTGAAACCTTATAATCATCCGGCGTCCAGGCATATGTTTTATTGGTAGCCAGATTGCCCAGGGCGTACTCAATCTCCCAGGAATGCGCGGCGCCTTTGAGCGGTGGTGGCAGGGTGCCCTGCGACGCCTTGTCTGAGGCGCCTACCTGGGGCGGTCGCGGACGGGAGAACAGGTAACGGTAAACCGACTGCCCACCGGTTGCCCGTTGCAGTTCCGCCCACTTCCAGGTACTATACTCGATAAACCGGTCACTGGCCAGGGCGGTAGCAGAGGCGATCACTTGTTGCTCATTATTGCCCGGGTATCGTTTTAATACTTCGGGGGCTTTCTCTTTATACAGGTTGTTAATGACCGCTGCATAATTTTCGGGAGTGGGTG
>DASULB010000277.1:0-2453 GCA_036278455.1 Chitinophagaceae bacterium
GAACTCTCTGGGCAGCGCGCACAGGCAGTGGTGGATTATCTGGTGTCTAAAGGAATAACGGCATCACGGCTTAGTGCCAAGGGTTATGGGGCTTCCCATCCGATAGCTTCTAATGAAACGGAGGAGGGACGCGCGCTGAACAGGCGGACGGAACTGGTAGTAACGGCCAAATGATCGGCTTTCCACTCCTTTGGCAGTGCTGGTGGCCGGTTTTGACTATTGCTTCTTTTAACGTAAGTTTGTAGGGAAATTATTCATTATCATATGGAAGAGCATAAAGCGAAGATACTCCTTGCGGAAGATGACTCCAACCTTGGCATGGTACTAAAGAATTATTTAGAGCTCAACGATTATGAGGTAGAGTTGTGCCGCGATGGCATCCTGGCCCTGGCAGCCTACAGGCGGGAAAAGTTTGACCTTTGCCTGCTGGATGTCATGATGCCTAATATGGATGGATTCACCCTGGCGGAAGAGATTCGGGATGTGGACCCTGATGTACCCCTCTTTTTCATTTCCGCCAAAAGCATGAAGGATGACATCATTCAGGGTTACAAGCTGGGTGCCGATGATTATATCACCAAGCCTTTCGACAGCGAATTACTATTGCTGAAGATCAAGGCGATCCTGAAACGTAATCAGGAGCTCAATAGCAAAGAAGATGAACAGGTGGAATTTACGCTGGGTAAGTTCAGATTTAATTCCCGGCTTCGTACGCTATCCATCGGTGACAAGACGCAAACGCTTTCACCCAAGGAAAATGAATTGCTCAGGATGCTCTGCGAGCATAAAAATGATCTGCTGACACGTGAAACCGCCCTTAAAAAGATCTGGGGCAGTGATACTTATTTCAAGGGCCGCAGCATGGATGTGTATATCGCGAAACTTCGCAAATACCTGCGGGATGATCCCGGTATCGTGATCGTCAATATCCACGGGAACGGGTTCAGGCTGGTGGATAAAGAAGATTAAACTATGCGCAGTTGGAGGGGGAGCAAATACCCGGGCATCATAAATCAGGAGAGTTATTTCCCAAATTTATCTTTTATCCACCCTGTAAAATCAAAGTATTTCCCAAGTTGCATTTCATATTTGTCCTGTTCGATGGATTCTATAGCAGATGCGATCGGACTCCAAAGGATAGTGTTTTTCCGTGAGGGATTAAAATCAGGATTGATCTTAATGACCTTAAAGATAATCTTTTCGGTTTGTAAGAGTTTGCGATTACCTTTAACAGACCGCTTATAAGACCTGATTTCATAGTCAAGGTATTCAAGATCCTTTTCCTCATAATGAATAAGCATATTTAATAGCCTGGATGCTTTATAGATCATAGATTGATGATCTATTTTGCCAAGCAGGACGATTTCCTGAATGTGCTTTTGTGACTTTTTAAGATTTTTGGCTTTAAA
The DNA here is from genome assembly GCA_036278455.1 of Chitinophagaceae bacterium. Lineage (GTDB taxonomy): Bacteria > Bacteroidota > Bacteroidia > Chitinophagales > Chitinophagaceae > FW021-bin31. Next base: position 1,410 of record DASULB010000277.1, read on the forward strand.
ATAGGTTAAGGCAATGCAAAAAAGCAATTCATTTTGCTTGTCGTCATCCACCAGTGTATATGTTTTATAAAGATTTGGATCACTCTTGCTGATGAGTTGTAAAGCCCTGTCCCATTGCCCGGCATTCAGCAGAACGGTGAGACGGTAAATCATCAGCGACTTACGGACTATAAAACAGAAATATTCCGGATATGCTGGGTTGTCCAGCTGTTCCAGCTTACTGATATAAAAATCCATTTCTTCATAACAGCCGATGGTTCTGAGGCTGTCCAGAATGCCATCTAAGGAAGAAAGATAATCCAGAGGGGGGTGACGCCAAAGGGCGGCATTCTTTTCAAAAAGCCTGTTGAGTTCATGAAATGTTTTCAGCGCTGACTTGTAATCGCCTATGTCAGTAAAAAAGAATGATTGAAATAATAAATGCAGTTTTCGTGATTCAAGGCTATTTTTGGTTTTGGCACTCACGATACTCATCTCACTCAGTAGCAGGTCATTTAATTTCTTCCTGTCATTCTCAGACACCGCTTTTCCCTGATAAATTAACCGGTTTTTTAAAAGCTCATATAAACAGTAGTGTTCGTGTGTGTTGCGGATATTTTTAAGTACTTCCCGTGCCTGCATCTGTATTTCGACCAGGTGGTTTTCGGAGACGCTGTCGAAATTGATTTCAGCGAGGTAATTTAATTCGTAGCGATATAAAATATACTGGATCAATTGTTCCTGAGAATTAATGGCGATCTGTTGCAATCTCTTTAATTCTTTATATCCCTCTTTAGGGAGATTCCTTTCCTTGAATATATTGATGCGGAGCAGTCCGTGCAGTAGCTGGTACAGACTGTCTTCCTTGACCTTGGTCTGTATCAGGCAATCTGAGAGCACCTTAAGTAAATAGCATGCAGTATTATCCACTGAGGATGCAGGATGGTTTTTTTTGAATTTTTCTGCCAGCGTCTCTTTGTTAATCAAGTTGTTTTGGTCGATCAGATCAAATAAGTCAGATAATCTTTATTGCCCGATTGTTTTTTGGTGAAAAGTTTGAAATGC
>DASULB010000278.1:0-20780 GCA_036278455.1 Chitinophagaceae bacterium
CCGCCATGAAATGCTGGAAATCGTGATCATCGACGGCAAGGCGCGCGGTATCATCGCCAGGAACCTCATTACCGGCGAGCTGGAACGCCATTTCGGTCATGCCGTAGTACTGGCCAGCGGCGGCTACGGGAACGTGTTTTATCTGTCTACCAACGCCATGGGTTCCAATGTAACCGCTGCCTGGAAAGCCCATAAAAACGGCGCTTACTTTGCCAACCCCTGTTATACACAGATCCATCCCACCTGCATTCCCGTTTCGGGGGACCACCAGAGCAAGCTGACGCTCATGAGCGAATCCCTGCGCAATGACGGCCGTATCTGGGTCCCCAAGAAGAAAGATGATAACCGCAAGGCCAACCAGATACCGGAAGAAGAAAGAGATTATTACCTGGAGAGAAGATATCCTGCATATGGCAACCTCGTGCCGCGGGACGTCGCTTCCCGCGGCGCCAAAGAGCGTTGTGACGCGGGATATGGCGTAGGCGCCTCCAAAATGGCTGTTTACCTTGATTTTGCCTCCTCCATTGAACGTTATGGCAAGGCTCAGGCACATAAAATGCAAATGCATGAACCTGACGCCGAAACGATCACCCGCCTGGGAAAACAGGCCATCGCCGAAAAATATGGCAATCTCTTTGAGATGTACGAGAAGATCACCGGCGAGAACCCCTATGAAGTACCCATGCGCATTTTCCCTGCGATCCATTATACAATGGGCGGCCTTTGGGTTGATTATGAACTGATGACCACAATCCCCGGCCTGTTCGCGCTGGGTGAATGCAATTATTCCGACCACGGGGCAAACAGACTGGGCGCGTCGGCGCTGATGCAGGGGCTGGCCGACGGCTATTTTGTCATCCCCTATACCATCGGGAATTTCCTGGCCGGTGAGATTGCTACCGCCCCTATCGCTACAGACCACCCGGCATTCGCCGAAGCCGAGAAAAAAGTCAGCGCAAAACTGGAGCAGCTGCTGAACATCCGGGGGAAATATACCGTCGATCATTTCCATAAGGAGCTGGGTAAGATCATGTGGAACAAATGCGGCATGTCGCGCAATGCAAAAGGGCTGCAGGAGGCCATCGGGGAGATACGCACTTTACGTGAGGCATTCTGGAAGGAAGTCAGGATCCCCGGCAACGCAGATGAACTGAACCCTGAGCTGGAGAAAGCCGGTCGCGTAGCCGACTTCCTTGAACTGGGCGAACTGCTCGCTACCGACGCGCTCCAGCGCGCGGAAAGCTGTGGCGCCCATTACAGGGAGGAATCCGTTACCGAGGAAGGCGAAGCCAAACGCGATGATGAAAACTATTGTTATGTAAGCGCCTGGGAGTACCAGGACGGGAATAATTTCGAATTACACAAAGAGCCTTTGGAATTTGAAGTCGTACACCTGACCCAAAGGAGTTATAAATAAAAAACATGAACCTAACACTAAAAATCTGGAGACAGAAAAACAGCGGGGATAAAGGGCGTTTTGAAACCTATCCTGTGAGCGACATCTCCGAAGACATGTCTTTTCTGGAAATGTTCGATGTTCTGAATGAAAAATTGATCACGGAGGGCCAGGAACCTGTGGCCTTTGACCATGACTGCAGGGAGGGCATCTGTGGCATGTGTTCCATGTATATCAACGGACGTGCGCATGGCCCGCTGAGGGGCACCACGACCTGTCAGCTACACATGCGCCACTTTCATGACGGGGAAACGATTGTGGTGGAACCCTGGCGCACAGGAGCGTTCCCGGTGATCAAAGACCTGGTCGTGGATAGAAGCGCCTTTGACCGCATCATCGAAGCCGGCGGTTATATCTCGGTCAATACCGGCAATGCCGTAGATGCCAATGCGACCCCTATTGAGAAGGATAAGGCCGATCTTTCCTTTGCCGCCGCCACCTGCATAGGCTGCGGCGCCTGTGTGGCAGCCTGCCCGAATTCCTCTGCCATGCTGTTTGTCAGCGCCAAGATCTCCCAGTTTACCCAATTACCACAGGGGGATCCTGAAAGAAGTTCCCGCGTAATCAATATGATCGCCCAGATGGACAAAGAATCACTGGGAAGTTGCTCCAATACCGGTGCCTGCGAGGCGGAATGCCCGAAAGAGATTCCTATCACGCACATCGCACGGGCGAATGCGGAATACTTAAAAGCCACTTTCGCTGCCGATTAATCCCGAAAGGCTTTTTAACGGCTTATTGCGAAGAATCCTCATCCTGCTCGGGCAACAGCGCAGGATTTTTCTTATATACCTGGCGGAACAACGCTACCGAATGCTTGATATCCTCCAGCAACTGGTAATCGGTGGCACTACGGACAAACGCATAGGAAGGGTTATACCAGATCATAAAGGCCTTCAGGGAATCAGCCTTTAAGCCAAAAAGCTGCTGGATCTGGCCTGGACGTACCCGGGAAGCGATATACTTTCTTTTCTCAAATTCTTTATAATCTTTTTGGAACCGCCAGAGCCGCTTTTGACGGCCGCTCAGCGCATCGTACAAGGCCGATATCGGATGCTCCACCGCATCCAACCCTCTTGTTTTTTGCTGGCCAAGCGCATCGGCGAACCAATAATTCCGCTCTGCTGAATCCCGGCCGTAATCGATGCGTTGGCCAATGATCTCCACCGGGGCGATGCTGTATTTATTTTTATGCAGGGCGATGTCCAGCCTTTGGCGCAGATACAAGCCGTTGACCCGGGAGGTGTCGGCACGGTAACCCAGATAGGAAATGACGATGTGATTGTAATCACTGGCACTGATCCTAAAAGCACCGGTGCTATCGGTGAGGGTCCCTTCGCCGGTACTGATGTTCTGGACGCTGGCCCTGAACAAGGCCTGATGGGTGTCGGCATCATACACGCGCCCGATAATACTCACCTTGCGTGCCTGAGCCCGTACTTGTTTAACTGAAAACAAAATACTGATGCAAATTGCTATGATGCCAAGCCTGTACGTCATGTTCCGGGTGTCAAACCTACTATATTATGAATGACGGGGTAAAGTTCCCTCGTTTTTTTCACAAAACTTTAGTAAAATAGATGACAGGGGCCTCTTTGTCAGATCAGTCCTACGAGCAGGATACGGCGCGCCGTTCATCCCCGTTTCATCCGTTACACATCCCTTACGCTTCCTTTTGGTGATGGATATTTTTTATCTTTAACTTTATCTTTAACGAAGCCGGCTAAGTCCTCCCCTAAACGAACCTGTTCATGCAAAAGAAAATATGCGCGTCCCTGCTTATCCTTGGTTTAATCCTGACGACCTATAACGGCTCCTATGGCTGGGGCGTATGGGGCCACCAGCACATCAACCGCGCTGCAGTGCTGGCCTTGCCGATGCCCATGCGCGCGTTCTTCTTCAATCATATTGACTTTATCACCATAGAGGCCTCTATTCCCGATGTGCGCAAATACGCCATCCATGAAAAAAATGAGGCTTCCCGGCATTACATTGACCTGGAAGCTTATGGGAGGCATCCCTTTGAAGCACTTCCCGAGACATGGGATTCGGCCAAAGCCCGATACGGCCAAAAAAAGCTGATCAAAAACGGTATTCTGCCCTGGTACATGGAAGAAATGATGGGCAAACTGACCACAGCCTTCCGGGAACACGATAAGGTAAGCATTCTTTTTCTGGCTGCGGACCTGGCGCATTATATCGGGGATGCACATGTGCCACTGCATACCTCGCTGAACTATGACGGCCAGTTTACCGGACAAAAGGGCGTGCACGCGCTGTGGGAATCCCTGCTGCCCGAACTTTTCGGAAATAATTACAACCTGCATGTCCCCCAGGCAAAATACATCAGGGATCCCGTACAGGAAATCTGGCGCATGCTGCGTGAAAGCCATGGACAGGTCCAAACACTGCTCAGTACGGAAAAAAAACTACTGGACAGTTGGCCAAAGAATAAGGTCTATGAAACAACCAGTACCGGAAAGATCAAAAAAAGCAGGTATGGGAACGCCCGTTTCACGAAGGCCTTCGCCAGTGCCTTTCACGAGGCATTGCACGGTATGGTAGCACACCAGATGCAGCTTTCCATCGAAGAAGCTGCCAACTTCTGGTATACGGCCTGGGTAAACGCAGGCAAACCTGACCTGCAAAAACTGGATGACGCCTATACCTACCGGATCAATCGTCAGCCCATGCAGCAGCAATATAGCCTCTGGGTAGAAAAAGGCAAGCTGACCGGTCTAAGACCTGAGGCCGAATTTTGATGAATACCGCCCCTGACGCCATTTCAGGGGATCCGCTCAAATTATAAAAAGTTATTATCTTGTGAATCTTAACCTGGAATACGACCCTGTACTAACCATCTATTATCGGATGTAAATGGAAAACCACCTGGCAGGAACAACGATCCTTCACGGAGATCAGGATCATTTATTATTGGAAAGAATCCGGGAAGGAGACGCCCGGTCATTCAATATCCTGTATGAAAGGTATTGGCAGCAAGTATATACCAGCGCGATAAAACGCTTAAAAAACCATGCGCAGGCACAGGACATCACCCAGGATATTTTCGTTAAGCTTTGGCAGAACAAAGAAGTATTGCAAATCGATAATCTGCCAGGGTACTTATACACTGCTGTTCGTAACAGGGTACTGAATCTATTTGAAAAGCAGCGGCGATACATTCCTTTTGAACAATTGTTTCACGATAAGACGCGTAGCTCCGGCGAGCAGGCGGATGCGGCAGCCTTGCACCATGAATTCTTAAATGCCTACCGGGACCTGGTGAATTCCATGCCGGATAAACGCAAAAAGATATTTCATTATTATTATGATGAAGGCCTTTCCACTGCGGATATTGCCCTCAAACTGGATATCTCCCGCAAGACAGTGCAAAATCAATTGGGCAGGGCCGTCACTTTTCTGAAAAGCGGTCTCTCCCATTTATTTGTACTGATGATCCTTCTTTGCAACCTGTAAACCGTTAAAACGGCCACGTTTCACAAGTTTTCTGTCCCGCAAAAAAAACCTGCTGCAGGCTTGGGAGTTTTGCATTTCCAACTGTCACCCTATCATATACCGGCAACCCGCATAGCCATGAACAAAAGACGGTTTATTCAAATTCTTAAAAAATACCGGCATCTTGTCCCGACGGATGAAGAGCAGCGTTTTATTGAAACCTATTATCATCTGTTTGAAACAGAGCCGGAGTTGGAGGCTTGGCTAAACGGCGCAGAAAGGCAGGAACTGAAGGAAAACATCCTCCATGGTATCTGGGAGAAAATACAGCGGGAGCAGTCCCAGAATGGCGACATCAAGATCAAACGGTGGACGGCCGGCGCCGTCCGAATTGCCGCCGCCATCCTTGCCGTATTGTGTACCGGTGCCATCATTTACTTAATAAGCGGTCCCGGTACCGGAAAAAAGGCACCCATCGCTGAGAAGGTGGAGCGACCCGTCAAAGATAATATACAACCGGGCGGGAACAAGGCGGTACTCACATTGGCCAGTGGAAAGCGGTTGATATTGGATAGCATGCACAATGGATTAATGGCACACCAGGGGAATACAAAGGTCTTGAAGTTAAATGGCGGCCAGCTTGCCTATGAGGGAGTTAAGGGAGATAAGCAAAAGGAACAGAAACTATTATACAATACCATTGCGACACCCAGAGGCGGTCAATACAGGATCATATTAGCCGACGGCACTAAGATATGGCTCAATGCGGCATCCTCCTTGCATTTTCCCACTGCTTTCACAGGAAGGACGCGAACGGTCACCGTAAGCGGCGAAGTCTATTTGGAGGTGGCAAAGGATCCCGGCAGGCCCTTCATTGTGCAGGCAGGGGGTGCCAGGGTGGAAGTGCTGGGCACCCGCTTCAATGTAAATACTTATGATGAAAAAGTGGTCAGAACCACCCTTGCCAATGGGGCGATAAGAATATCTGAAAGGGATGAGAGCCGGCTTTTAAGGCCCGGTGAGCAAGCTATACTGGACAAAAAAACAGCGGCCATCAACATACGAAAAGTAAGGGTGGACCGGGTGCTGGCATGGAAAGCCGGGTTCTTTTCTTTTAATAATACCAATATAAGAACCATTATGGAGGAAGTCGCCAGGTGGTATGATGTGAGGATCAAATATGCCACGGAAGATTTGGCCACGAAAAATTTCAGTGGGGTCATTTCACGGTACAGCAACGTGGAGGCCCTGCTCGAAAGGTTGACATTAACGGGTACGGTGCATTTCAGGGTGGAAGGAAAGCAAATTACAGTAATGAATTAATAAAATAAAATTGTCATGAAATCATTTAAAACTTAAACCGTCCCATGGGTCGCCAAAGAAAAGCCGTCCCGACTGGAATTCGGAACGGCCACTATTCGGGTTAGCCCATGGCCATACAGCGCACAGGACATACAGATACCTAAACGAAACCCAAACAATCAAAGTTATGGAATTAAACCTTAATAGGGTACCCTTGCCCGGAGCAAAGGCAGCTCTCCTTCATCAGATCCTTCTGGTTATGAAAATTATCCCCTTCTTATTGCTGGCAGCCTGCCTACAGGCGAGCGCCCATGTGGAGGCCCAAACCATCACTTATTCCAAACGTGAGGCGTCACTTGAAGACATCTTTAACGCGATCAGAAAACAAACCGGATACGAATTTCTGTATAACACCTCCATGATCAAAAGTGCCAGGAAACAGAACCTGACGTTCCATCAAACTCCTGTTAAAGAAGCGCTGGACAGAATATTCCAATATCAACCCTTCACCTATACCGTCATTGGCAATACCATTGTGGTTAAAGAAAAAACAATAGCCCGAAGGGAGATTTCAAAAGAAAATCCAGTACCTGTCCAGGTACAAGGTACCGTCAAAGACTCAGCCAGTGGAGCGCCATTGACCGGCGTAACCATACAAACCAAGGGTGGTACAACAGGAACCACCACCGATCAGAAGGGAAGGTTCAGCTTATCCGTTCCGGAAAATGCCGTACTGGTCGTCTCCTATCTCGGTTATCAAAAAAAGGAAATAATGGTGCAGGGAAGAAAGCTGCTTAATATTTCTTTGGCGCACGCTACAACAGGTCTCAATCAACTAGTGGTCATCGGATATGGCAGTCAGGAAAAGAAAGACATCACAGGGGCCATTAGTTCAGTGAGCGGTAAGGATATCAGGAACCTCCCCGTCAGGAGCGCGCAGGAGGCATTACAGGGGAAAGCGGCCGGTGTTCTTATCACGCAAAGCAGCGGCAGTCCGGGGTCGCTCGGCGTGGTCCATATCCGTGGCATTGGTTCAATCAACGGATCCAATGATCCCCTCTATGTGGTCGATGGTTTACCCCAAACCAGTGTAGGCTGGCTGAATCCAAATGACATCACATCCATCAGCATTTTAAAAGACGCCTCCGCAGCCGCCATATACGGGGCGAGGGCTTCCAATGGCGTAGTGATCATTACCACCACCAAAGGAAGCGATACAAACGGACACATCAATGTAACACTGGATGCCTATTACGGGGTACAATCACCCTGGAAGCGCCCCCATATGTTAGACGCAGAAGGATTTATCAATTACAAAGTGCGCGCCGCAAAAGCAGCCGGCGCTCCTATTCCACCGGAATTTTCCAATCAGGCCAATATCGATTCTGTCCTTGATTTTGTACAAGCCAATACCGGAAGCAGGGCCGGAACGGACTGGTGGAAGGCAATCACCCAATATAATGCTCCGGTTCAGAGCTATAATATAGGCATCTCGGGAGGAACCCAAAAACTAACGATCGGTTCTTCGTTAGGCTATATGGATCAACAGGGCATTGTAGCCGGTTCTGATTATCAACGCATCTCCTGGCATAATAATGTGGGTGTTCACATTGGCCAGAGGGTCAAACTTTCATCAAATTTCTCCCTTATTTATGAGAGCAGGAAAAACATAGATGAAAACAACCCCTACACCGGCACAGTATTCACCGCCATGGCGGCCGATCCGATTACCCCTGTTTATCGCAACAACCTCAGGGATGTGCCTTCGTTTTATGAACGTATCATGAATGGCTATGAACCGGGTAATCCATTCTCCCAGTATGCCGGTATTTTATACACCAATAAAGTGAACCCGGTGGGTCAGATTAATCGCATGGAGCAAAGCATTTGGGAGGGCATCAGTATTAAAGGGGGCGCGGCCGTTGATGTAAAGATCTTAGAACCCCTTACTTTTCGGAGCGATCTTTCCATGGATATAGACAGGGGCATCTCCAAAGGATTTTCACCCTCTTATTATCTGAATCCAAATGACTTCGCCACATTGAATACGGTCAGCAATAACTCCAGCTGGTCTAATTATTTTGTTTGGGAAAACACATTCACTTATGATCAGACCTGGAACAAACATCACCTGACCCTGATGGGTGGTATGTCAGCGGAACTGACCAATGGGCTGACCTATGCCGCCTCTATTCAAAACATCGTGAACAATGACAAGGATATGCGTATTATCAATGCCGGGACCCAAAATCCCGGAGCTTCCGGATATACCTATTCCAGTTCGCTGGAATCTTTTTTCGGACGCATTAATTATGCGTATGCAAATAAATACATTCTGGTAGCCAACATCCGCAGGGACGGAAGCTCCAATTTCGCACAAAAGTATCAATGGGGCACTTTTCCTTCGGTGTCTGCCGCCTGGCGGTTTTCTGAGGAACCATTCCTCAGGAATGCGGGTCTATCATGGCTGGAGGATGCAAAGCTCAGGGCAAGCTATGGTTTGATCGGCAATCAGAACGTGGGAAGTGGCGCCTATCTTTCCACTTATGGGAATACTTCACGCTATCTCTTTGGCAATAATAACACTCCCTATCTGGGCGCAGGAAGGGTTTCCGTTGGCAACCCATCACTTCAGTGGGAGATATCCAAACAGGCTGATATCGGGCTTGAAGCGACGTTATTTAAAGACAAACTGAATATAGTGGTGGATTATTTTAACAAAAGGGTTGAAAATATGCTTTTGCAGTTGCCATTGCCCACCACGCTTGGCTATCCTAATTTTCCATGGACCAACGCCGGTAGTATGATCAACAAGGGTTGGGAATTGACGGTCACTCACCACAATAATATCGGGAAATTGGGATATGATATTACAGCCAATATTTCCACTTTTAGGAACAAGGTAATATCAATGGGAGGCGGCGAGCCCATCTATTCTACGGCACATCTCGGAGAGGTGCTTACCACAACGGCAATCGGCAACCCGGTGGGTTCCTATTTTGGCTGGCGTACCGATGGTATTTTCCAGACCCAGGATGAAGTGGACAAAAGCCCCCAAAAAGGCCTCTCTTCCCCGGGTGATCTGCGATTTAAGGACGTCAACGGTACCGATGCCAACGGGAACATTACCCCGGGGCCGGATGGGGTATTGAACGCAGCAGACCGGGTACTGATCGGTAACCCCTGGCCTGATTTCATTTATGGACTGACGTTGAACTTATCTTACAGCAGATTTGACCTTAGCGTATTTTTCCAGGGATCCGAGGGAAATGATGTCATGGATATTTTGCGTTACGATATTGCATCCGGCACCGGATGGTATAATGCACCCAAAGATTTTCCCGATAAAGCATGGGATGGACCAGGCAGCACAAACAAATATTATAAAATATCCCAAAATGCGGCTCTGAATACCAATGTTTCCAGCTATTATGTGGAAGACGGCTCCTATCTCAGGTTAAAGAATATTCAGCTGGGATATAATTTCCCTGAGGTCTGGTTAAGGAAAAGCCGTATCTCCCAATTAAGATTATACGTAGCGGCTCAAAACTTATTGACCATTACGGGCTATTCCGGACTCGATCCTGAAATAGGTTCCGAAGATCCTAAATTAACAGGGATAGACCAGGGTTATTATCCCCAGGTCCGCACTTTAATGGTAGGGGTAAACGCCAGATTCTAACCTCACTCTATAATAATTGTAATAAACCATCAATAATGAAACGATCTTCTTTTGCCGCGATATTAATTGCCCTTTTGCTTTATGTGTCTTCCTGCTCAAAGGACTATCTAAACCGGCCGCCTCTTGGTATTCAGACCGATGAAAACTTTTATACTTCTCCGGGAGCAGGCTTCAAATCGGTGATAAACTGCTATCTGGGATTTTACAACTTTTGGGGCTATCAGGCAGCGCTGGCGGAGTTGGGAGACATGGCTACCGATGATTGTGACAAAGGCGGCTCCGATGCGGGTGATCGGCCGTTTGTTGCGGATCTCGGATATGGCAGGGCGCAGTCTACAAACGAAACCCTTCAAAACTGGTGGTCGGCCTGTTATACCGCGATCGGTAACTGTAACCTAGCCTTAGAACATATGGTGGATGCCAAGCTGATCGATGATAAAGGCAACCCGCTTGATGATAACCTGAAAAAACGCTATCTGGCGGAAATCCGTTTCTTACGTGCTTATTTTTATTTTGATCTCGTGCGGGTTTTTGGGGGTGTACCGCTTGTGACAAAAACGCTTTCTGTGGAGGACCGGAACAAACTCAAAAGGGACAGTGCGATGACTATTTTCAAATTTATTACAGATGAATGGTCCGCCTGTACACCGGACCTTCCTTCCAAAAGCCAACTCTCAGCTGATGAACTTGGCCGTGTCACCAAAGAAGCGGTCTGGGCTTTTACCGCGCAAGCGGATCTTTTCTTTGCCGGAGAAGATCACAGCTTATATGCAAAAGCCGGTGTTGCCGCCAAAAAGGTCATCGATTCGAGAGCTTTTATGCTTGATCCAAACTATCAGGATCTTTTTCTGGAGGATGGTTATAAGAGCAAAGAGGCCGTCTTTCCTGTTATATTCGGCGACAACCCTTCTTCGTTTATTTACGGAAGCACCCTTCCGATTTATTGTGCTCCACGCAGCGTAGGGGGATGGGGATTCGATTGTCCGACACAAAGTCTGGTAGATGAATTTGAAAAAGGGGATCCGCGTTTGCTTTTTACCGTGTTGGATCAGAATGATGTATTCCCTAAAATGGATGGCGGCAAGGAAGTACTGGACTTTACCGTATCACCCAATACAGGTCATTATAATCGCAAAGTATTCCTGATTGATGCCCGTCGCGGCCAGGGATGGGGAAATGACGCCTTCACATTGCATCTCATGCGTTATGCCAATGTATTGCTGATGTATGCTGAAGCTTTATTGGAGAACGGTGGAAGCAAGCAGCAGGTGGCTGATTATATTAATATGGTCCGGCAACGCGCCAGTAATTCTTCTCGTACTGATATAGAAGCCGACAAACGGGTAAGGGTGATCGCAGATCAGCCGTTACCACCGGTAAAACCAACTGATGATCTGGAGGCGGCACTAAGGCATGAAAGAAGGGTGGAGTTTGGAGGAGAGTATGAACGCCTTTTCGACTTGATACGGTGGGGTACCTATGTGTCCGCAATGCATGATTTCTCGGCCAAAACATACGCCAATGGCAAAGGGAAAGCCTTCAAAGCGCCGGCCGGTGGCGGAAGATATGTTTTCCCGATTCCACAGGTGGAAATAGACCGGTCGGGAGGATCCATCGTTCAAAATCCCGGTTATTGAGGACAGTCAGAGGACGGATACTGGCATAGGTAAAGTAGGGGTTGCAATAACATTGTATCATCAACTGGGCGACTTTGAAAATCAGCATGCTGATAAATCATTTTTAAATTGATAAATTTATACTGTCATCCTAAAATAAAACTGATTCAAAAAAACAAGGATACAGCTAAAATATTCGGACAAAAAATAAATGTAATCATTTAAAAAACACTAAAAAGCGCATGAACATCACCGGAGAAGCAAAAAAAGATCACACTTATGATGCCATTGTCATTGGTTCCGGAATCAGCGGCGGATGGGCGGCGAAGGAACTATGTGAAGCTGGATTAAAGACATTGGTACTTGAACGGGGTCGTATGGTAGAACATATTAAGGATTATCCCACAGCTACCCTGCCCCCCTGGAAATTGAACCACAGGGGAAGGGTTAGAGAAGAAGTGCTTAAGGAGAATCCAATCGTGAGCCGTTGTTATGCCTTTAACGAAGCTACTGAGCAATTTTTTGTAAAAGACAAAGAACAACCTTATATCCAGGAGAAACCTTTTGACTGGATACGAGGCTACCAGGTAGGTGGTAAGTCCCTGATCTGGGCAAGACAAACGCAACGTTGGAGTGATTATGAATTCGAAGCGCCCGCCCGTGATGGTTTCGCGGTTGATTGGCCCATCCGGTATAAAGATCTGGCGCCCTGGTATGCGCACGTGGAAAAATTCGCAGGTATCAGCGGCAACAAAGATGGGATCATTAACCTCCCTGACAGTGAAATGCTGCCGCCTTTTGAGCTGAACTGTGTGGAACGGCATATCCAGCAGAAAGTAAAAGAAAATTATCACGACAGACAGGTGATCATCGGGCGATGCGCGCACCTGACCAGCCCCCAAAAAATTCATGAACAGCAGCACCGCCACAAATGTATGGCAAGAAGTTTATGCGCCCGTGGCTGTCCGTTTGGCGCGTACTTCAGTTCCAACGCGTCCACTTTGCCCTGGGCCGAAAAAACGGGCAATCTTACCATCCGGCCCAATACGGTGGTACACAGCATTATCTATGATGAAAAAAGCCAAAAAGCGACCGGTGTAAGGGTAATTGACGCGCATACCAGGGAAACTGCCGAATATCATGCAAGAATCATTTTTGTGAACGGATCCACGCTTAATTCATGCATCCTTCTGCTTAATTCCACCTCGAGCCGCTTTCCAAACGGTTTGGGCAACGATAGCGGTGTGTTGGGCCATTACGTAGCTTTTCATAATTACCGGGGAAATATATCGGCCTCAATAGATGGTTTCAAAGACAGCTATTACTATGGCCGGCGTCCTACCACGGCGTTTATGCCTTCATTCCGGAACGTCTTCAAACAACAGACGGATTTTCTCAGGGGATATATGGTGGCGTTCAGCGCGGGACGTGCGGGCTGGCAACGGGGTTCATGGACGGAAGGCGTGGGAAAAGATCTGAAAGACAAATTAACCGATCCGGGGGATTGGAGTGTCTATATGATGATGCAGGGAGAAACCGTCCCGAAGTATGAGAACCATGCAAGGCTGAGCAAGGACAAAAAAGACCCGTGGGGAATACCGCAATTGATCATATCGGTAGGATATGATGATAACGATGTAAAACTGCTCAATGATTTCTTAACAGAGGGTGCTGAAATGCTGGAACGGTCGGGTTGTAAAAACATTCATACAGTAGATACCCATCAGGCACCGGGCCTTGATATTCATGAAGTGGGTGGCGTAAGAATGGGAAAGGACCCCAAGACATCGATGCTTAACGGCTGGAACCAGCTGCACCACTGTAAGAATGTATTTGTTACGGATGGTTCCTGCATGACGTCTACAGGCAATCAAAATCCATCATTAACCTTTATGGCGCTCACCGCAAGGGCTGCCAACCATGCTGTTGCAGCGTTAAAGAAAAATAATCTATAAAATGACGTATATTTAAACCAACCATCATGGACAGGAGAAAAGCAGTACAAGCCATTACCCTATTGATGGGAGGCACATTAAGCGCTTCCACACTGAGCATCCTGCTGGAGGGTTGCAACCAGGAATTGAAATCCGGAAATGGAACAACATTCACTGGCGATGAGCATAGCATGATCTCCCGGATGGCCGATATCATTATTCCCCGAACGGATACACCCGGAGCCCTGGATGCGGGAGTGCCTGCTTTTATTGTGCTGATGATGCAGCAATGTTATCCTCCAAAGGATCAGCAAGCCTTTCATACCGGCCTTGCCGCCTTTGACCATCAATGCAAAGAGAAATACGAGGCATCTTTTCTGAACCTGTCAACCGAACGCCAGGGGCAGGCCGTGAAATACCTGGATGGGGAGCTATTGGGACAAAATAGTGAGGCACGGCACGGGAAGAAAAAGCTGAACTTTTATCATCACATGAAAGCCCTGACACTGCTGGGCTTCTTCACCTCCGAACCGGGCGCGACCCAGACATTGCGTTACATTCAGATTCCTGGGCGTTATGACGGATGCATACCCTATCATAAAGGGGATAAAGCCTGGGCTGCCTGAGGACCGAACACCGCCATCATCTTTTATCCAAATAATAATTTCTTTATGAACACACCACGCAGAACCTTCTTAAAAATGAGCTCGATCGCAATCGCCGGTACGGCATTGAGGCCAGACCATCTGTTCTCTTCCGAAAGACGGAAAGAAATCCTGGGCATCCAGTTATACTCCGTCCGGGATGACATGGGAAAGGATCCTGTCGCGACACTGAAAAAATTGGCGGCCATGGGATACAGAAATGTTGAACACGCGAACTACAAGGACCGTAAATTCTATGGCTATCCTGCGAAGGATTTTAAAAAATTATTGGATGACCAGGGGTTAAAAATGCCCAGTGGTCATGTACAAATGGGCGCCAGTGACTGGGATCAGGCCAAAAACAGTTTCACGGATCAGTGGAAACAAACCATTGAGGACGCTGTTACCGCGGGCCAGCAGTATTTGATCGATCCATGGATGGACGAGCACCTGCGAAAGGATTATAACGGCCTGATACGGTTTCTTGAATTATTTAACAAATGCGGTGAATTGTGCAAAAAATCAGGATTAAAGTTTGGTTATCATAACCACGACTTTGAATTTAACACCGTCCTGCAGGGTAAACGGATCTATGAGATTATCCTGAAAGAAACTGACCCTTCCCTGGTTGCTCAGCAGATGGACATTGGCAATATGTATAATGGGGGCGGGAAGGCGCTGGATCTATTGAAAGCATATCCGGGAAGGTTCGCCCTAATGCATGTAAAGGATGAGATAAGGAGCGACCATGGAGAAATGGGGGATAAATACGAGAGTACCGTGCTGGGGAAAGGCATTCTACCGGTAAAGTCAATAGTCGATCTCGCCAGGGAGCGGGGAGGCACCTCCTATTTCATTGTTGAACAGGAATCCTACCAGCAGCAAACCCCGCTTCAATGCGCCGGGGAAGATTATGGCGTCATGAAAAAATGGGGGTTCTGATCCCTATCATTACACGCCATCCACCTTCCGGAACGTACCCCTAAGCATTCAATAAAAAATAAGCGTCCGAAAGAAAGACAAAAGGTTAACTAAGGGTCAAAAAAAACCCGCCTCTGGCGGGTTTTTTTTATAATAACCAATCATTATTAATCTACACTCACTTTACCTTTCACTCTGGCAATCACCTCTTCGGCAATGCTGTTTGGCGCCGGAGCATAGTGTGAAAATTCCATGGTGGAAGTCGCACGGCCGGATGTAAGCGAGCGAAGCTGGGTTACATAACCGAACATCTCGCTCAAAGGCACCTTGGCTTTGATCACCTGCAGGTTGTTACGGCTGTCCATTCCTTCCATGATACCGCGACGTCGGTTCAAATCACCGGTAACTTCACCCATGTATTGATCAGGGGTAACAACCTCGATTTTCATGATGGGTTCCAGTAATACCGGGCTGGCCTTGCGGGCCGCGGCGCGGAAACCCGCTTTGGCGCACAGTTCAAAAGACATGGAATCGGAATCCACCTGGTGGAAACTACCATCGAATATACGCACCTTCATGTGCTCTACGGGGTAGCTGGCGAGCACACCGGTACCCATGGACGTTTGAAAGCCTTTTTGTATGGCTGGGATAAATTCCTTCGGAATAGAACCGCCAAAAATGTTATTGATAAACTGCAGGGACTCGGTGGGATGCTCTTTCATCCAATCCTCATCGGCAGGTCCGAATTCGAACTCAATATCGGCAAACTTACCACGTCCACCCGTTTGCTTTTTGAGTATTTCACGATGTTCTATGGTACCGGTGAAGGCTTCCTTATAGGCCACCTGTGGCGCTCCTTCATTCACCTCAACCTTGAACTCGCGCTTCATCCTGTCCACGATGATCTCCAGGTGTAATTCACCCATGCCGCTCAGAACGGTCTGCCCGGTTTCTTCATCGGTTTTTACCTTCAGTGTGGGATCCTCTTCGATCAGCTTGGCGATGGCCATGCTCATCTTATCCATATCGGCCTGCGTCTTCGGCTCTATGGCTACGGAGATCACCGGTTCGGGGATAAACATGGATTCCAGTACGATAGGCTGCTTCTCATCACACAATGTATCGCCCGTCTTTATTTCCTTGAAGCCAACGGCAGCGCCGATGTCTCCCGCCTCAATAAAGTCAATCGGGTTCTGCTTATTGGCGTGCATCTGCAGGATGCGGCTGATGCGTTCATTCTTGCCGGAACGGGTGTTTAATACATAAGAACCAGCGTCAAGGTGTCCCGAATAACAACGGAAGAACGCGAGACGACCCACGAAAGGATCCGTCATGATCTTAAAAGCCAATGCAGCAAAGGGATCCTTGGCGTTGGGATGACGAAGCTCTTCGTCACCCGTATCGGGGTTTACACCCTTTATGGCTTCTACATCCAACGGGCTGGGCAGGTACCTGACCACGCAGTCCAGTAGGGCCTGTACGCCTTTATTCTTGAAAGCCGAGCCACACAGCATCGGAACGATGCTCAGATCGATGGCGGCTTTGCGGACGGCCTCGTGAATCTCATCTTCTGTAATCGTATCGGGATTGTCGAAGAATTTCTCCATGAGGCTGTCATCATACTCCGCTACTGCCTCTATAAGCTGTCCCCGCCAGTATTCCACATCTTCCTTCATGTCCTCGGGGACATCCACCTCTTTATACTTCATTCCCTGGCTGGATTCGTCCCAAATGATCCCTTTGTTGGTGATCAGATTGACTACGCCCCGGAAATCATCTTCCGCTCCGATGGGCAGTTGTAACGGTACCGCCTTGGCACCCAGCATTTCTTTTACCTGTTTTACCACGTTGAGAAAATCAGCTCCGGCACGGTCCATCTTGTTGACAAAACCCAGGCGGGGCACATTATACCGGTTCGCCTGGCGCCAAACGGTTTCGGACTGGGGTTCTACCCCGTCTACGGCGGAGAACAAAGCCACCAGACCATCCAGTACACGCATGGAACGTTCCACCTCAATGGTAAAGTCCACGTGACCCGGCGTGTCAATAATGTTGAATTTATATTGCTTGGTATCGGCTACGGGTTCTCCCTGGCTGGTGGGGAATTTCCAGAAGCAGGTCGTGGCGGCGGAAGTGATGGTAATACCGCGCTCCTTTTCCTGGGCCATCCAGTCCATAGCGGCGGCGCCGTCATGAACCTCGCCTATCTTGTGTGATACGCCCGTATAGTATAGAATACGCTCGGTCGTGGTGGTTTTACCGGCATCAATATGTGCCGCAATACCAAAGTTTCTTTGAAATTTGAGATCAGACATAAAAATATAAAGCTAAGTGTATGAATTTGGGGTGCAAAGGTATGCTATTTTTCGCACCTTGAAAAGGAATTTACTGAAAAGGCAAACCGTTGAGCGCAAATAACTTATCTGCAGTCAACGGTCCTTTTTACCGGAAATAGGTCATTATTATACCCTGAAGTGGGAAAATGCCTTGTTGGCTTCCGCCATACGGTGGGTATCTTCTTTCTTCTTAAATGCAGAACCTTCCCCTTTGCTGGCAGCTACTATTTCGTTGGCCAGTTTCTCCGCCATGCTTTTGCCATTGCGGGCTGCGGCATAACGGATCAGCCATTTCATGCTCAATGATATCTTACGGTCTGCCCTTACCTCGGCAGGGATCTGGAAGGTAGCACCTCCAATACGGCGGCTGCGCACCTCTACCATGGGGGTAACATTGGCCAAAGCCCTCTTCCAAACGTCATATCCTTCTTCACCGGTGATTTTCGATACCCGGTCAATCGCGTCGTAAAAAATATGAAAAGCAATGCTTTTCTTTCCTTTCTCCATGACATTGTTCACAAAACGCGTTACCACAGGGTCATTGAACCTGGGATCGGGTGCTAAGGGTATCTTTTTGGCAGCTTGTTTTCTCATTATAAACTGAAATTATTTTATAGCTAAACTTTCTGGATTTCAGGAATCCCGGATTATTTTTTGGCGGTTTGTTTTTCACGTTTGGTGCCGTACTTGGAGCGGCCCTGCTTGCGGTCCTTCACTCCGGCGGTATCCAGCGCCCCACGGACGATGTGGTAACGAACCCCCGGAAGATCTTTCACCCTGCCGCCACGCACCAGTACGATGGAGTGTTCCTGCAGGTTATGACCTTCACCCGGAATGTAGGCGATCACTTCCACTTTATTGGTCAGGCGCACTTTGGCTACCTTCCGCAAAGCGGAATTCGGCTTTTTGGGTGTGGTGGTATATACACGGGTACACACGCCACGACGTTGGGGACAGGTATCCAGGGCACGGCTTTTGGACTTAGCTCTGATAATAGTCCTTCCTTTTCTAACTAATTGTTGAATAGTGGGCATTCTGTTTTACCTTAATAGTTTGTTTTCCTTGGTTTTATGTATAAAAAATCAATCACGACACGGCGATTGAATCCTGTTTAAGCTGCACCTTTATCAAACGGAGACCAAACAGGGGGGCAAAGGTAGGTAAAAAAAGCAAAATGTAAAATATAAAATCAGAAATAATAATACTCCCCGCCTTGGATTTGCCGGATGATCACAGGACCCACGTCTCCTGTAAAAAAACCGGCGCATTCATCCTTTGACGGAACACGCCGGTCAAATCCTGTCCACCCTGCCATTTATGGATGATCATGATGACATGAGGCAGAATTTATCACCTGTAATGTTTTTGATTAACGGCTATCGGCCCCGAAGGCTATACCTTCCACATCCAATCCCGGGTGTCCTCTATCTGCCCATAATGGAGTTCATTCAGATTCTTCAGGAGCATAGGCGCTATCTGCCACTTATCATGCGCCTGGAGCTGGATGGTTTGATCATGATACCGTATCTCATTGATATAAATGATGTTGGCGGCCGTACCTGAACCGAATATCTCCTGTAACGTTCCCTTATTTTGGGCTTCAAACACTTCATCTATGGAAACAGGACGTTCTTCCACCGGGATGCCCTGTCCCTGAAGCAGTTGTATCACACTGTCCCGGGTAACGCCGTTCAGGATCGTACCCTCGTCCAGCGCAGCGGTAAGGACCTTCCCGTCAATAACCACAAACAGGTTCATGGTACCGCATTCCTGCAGGTATTTATGTTCTTTGGCATCTGTCCACAATATCTGGTCATAGCCTTTTTTGATCACCGCCTCGGTAGGCTGCAGACTGGCGGCGTAATTGCCGGCTGTTTTCGCGGCACCTACGCCCCCTTCACAAGCCCTCACATAATAATCCTCCACATACAATTTCAGAGGTTTATTGTAATAAGGTCCTGTCGGGGAGGTCATGATCAGAAATTTATATTTTTTACCCGGTCTTACCCCAATCATACTATCGTTAGCAAACATCAGAGGACGAATATACAACGAACTGCCTTCGTTCGAGGGCGTCCAGTCCTTATCCAGGTTAACCAATTGCATCAGGCCATCAAGAAATATCTCTCTGGGGACCGCGGGCATGGCCATACGGACAGAAGACTGCAAAAAGCGGCCATAGTTCTTGTCAGGACGAAAAACAGCGACTTCCCCCTGTTGATTTCTGAAGGCCTTGATGCCTTCAAAAATAGACTGTCCGTAATGAAGGGCCAGGTTGGCCGGACTCAAGGACAACGGGCCGAAAGGAACGATCCTGACTTCCCGCCAGGCGCCATCCTCATAATCAGCTTCCAACATATGGTCCGAAAAAATGGATCCGAAAGGAAGGTGGTTGAAATTAACGTCCTTCAAACGGCTTTTATCCGTCTTTTCTACCGGCCAAAATTCAACCCAGGTAGAAGTCATTGCCGTATCTTCATTCCCGGTAAGTGTGTTTGACATAATGGTATTGTTCTTATTATTTTTTACCTACTGCTACTTTTGCTAATATTGCAAATTACGTTAATTTTCAGCATTCAAAGTTCATTAACCAAATATTTCCTGCCCAATGAGTTTAAAAGCCGTCAATATCGACCCGTTCCTTTTGGCCGGCATCTATCCCCAGCCATTGATCGCGGGAACGGGTAATACACCGGGTGATCCGGAGACAGATTCCCAGCCAACTCTCTGTTTGGGAAATAACCGGCAGAAAATCCTGCTCTTGATCCACAATGAAACTGCGGCCTTTCTCCCTGAACCGGAATTCAAATTACTCAGCAATCTATTAAGCGCCTGTAAGTTCAGCCTGGACGATGTGGCATTGGTCAACATCGCCCGTTTACCCGCAACGGACATTTACCCGCTGATGCAACAGTTTACACCACACAAAACGATATTATTTGGCAAAGCACTGGCTCCATTATCTGCCAAAAGCCAGAAGAACAGTCCCTGGGAAGAAGGAACCTGCCAATTTTTGCATACGGATTCCCTGGAGGACATGAACAATAATAAGCAGTTAAAAGTACCTTTCTGGAATGCCCTAAAGGTATTTTTTAATTTAACTGCTTCACAATAAGCATTACCAATGAATGAGCTCATTTTCGCTACACACAACCCCAATAAAGTTAAAGAGATCCGCTCCCTGCTGGGAAGCAAACTGCACATTATCAGCCTGGATGAAGCCGGATTCCATGATGATATTCCCGAACCACACGATTCTTTACAGGCCAATGCCAGGGAAAAGGCCGTCACTGTCTACCAGATGACGGGAAAAAATTGTTTCTCGGAGGACACCGGACTGGAAGTGACCGCTTTAAACGGCGCCCCAGGCGTCTATTCGGCCCGGTATGCCGGCCCCCAGAAATCCGCCCGGGACAACATCAAGCTTCTCCTG
>DASULB010000279.1:0-3555 GCA_036278455.1 Chitinophagaceae bacterium
CGTGGATGCCACGGGTCCCTTGCTAGGTCATGTCAGCAAAAAAAACGAGTTCTTATTTTAACTTGCTTTATCTTTTGTTTAGTATTAATTTCCCTTTTTCTTTTTCTTACCACCTGGTAAACTGTTTATCTATTGAATCAGGCATAATAAAATATCCATCATGCCACACGATCTACCGAAGATATTACCACTCCGGCTGAAAGGTATTGCAGGGCGGATATCCGGAATTATTCGCGCACTGGAAAATGATGATGATCCAGATAAAATTCTGACCCAGTTCAAAGAAGCGAAAAATAATAAAGCCCATCATCTTTTGTCAGATGAAGCTTACTGTAAAGCGCTTGCTGTCAAAATTGTGGAAAGGATCAATGCCTGCCCGGGCAACTGTGGCAATGAAGATAAAATAGAATCGATCCGAAACCAGTTCCCTACATTTACTTTGGATGAACTTACTGAGAAAATGTAAGAAATAGCTGAACTGAATAAAAAACCGGAAGAGTTTAGGGATAGCCGGCTCTGAACTTTATTATTTACACCGCAGCTTTTATCGTCATCATTCCCCACCACCAACTGATCTTATAACGATCAATATTTATTACGTTAAAATGATTTTTGTCCAAAACGTTCTTTATATCCTTTACAGAGTACGACTCGAAATGAGCCTGGTTAAAACAGCGAAGGAACAGGTCAGTAAGGCGCATCGGGGAAAAATTTCATTGCATCAGTCCGTGATGACAATGTACCCATAGGGACGTAACATGCGACTAATCGCATTCAACGTTGCCTGCGGATCGCGGATATAGTGAAATACGCTGCAGCTAACCACTATATCAAACTGCTGATCAGCAAAGGGTAATTGTTCGGCTCTTCCTTCGCGAAGATTAACAGATGATGGAAGTTTTTGCCGGGCTATATCCAAGCCGAATCCGGTCATTTATTCTGTATACTAAACAATAATTCCTTCAGCTTATCAATGTGTACCTGCAGCTCGGCGAGCCGTATCTCCTTTGCAGAGGCCAGCGTATGAAGTCCTTTTCGTCTTTCATCTTTTGAAATCCTTGCCAGCAAATTGTGGCGTTCCTCCATCATTCTCAGTGCTACCCATAAGGTGCTCTCCAGCGATTCTCCTTGTTTTTCCCAAAGATTCTTTTCTGAGAATACATGCCCGACATGACAGCGGTATCTTTTGGTGTTATCGTCGCTATGGATCTTCCAAAGCCCGCCGCCGCAATCGGGACAGGCATAGACAGTTTGCTCGCCAATTACTTCCATATCCGGAATGGCCGTAAAAAGCTTTTCTGCAATTTCTGCTTCCGAAATAACATCAGCGGGCGATACTGCCTTGCCGACTTCCTTATTTTTTAAGATCTCTGCGACCACAGTTCCCATCTCGGCCAGCGGAACACAATAATCCACATTCATATTATCAAGAACCGACAGCGGCATGTCGGGGAATGAGGCTTCGTTTGGATCTTGGACAATAGAAGTTCCGCCGCTTCGCATAATGGCAGACATGCCTGCAGTACCGTCATCGAGTAAACCCGTCAGGATGATTCCAATCACCCTGTCTGTGTAGGCGGCAGCGGCAGACCTAAATAGGACGTTGATTGAAGGCCTCCAGCGATTTTCAGCCGGTCCCCGTCCCAGTTTAACGATCCCGTCGCTAATCAAAAGATGTTGATCCGCTGGGGCGACATAAAGGCGACCCTGCTGAATAATTTCTTTATCCTCAGCCACCTTACATTGAAGCGAAGTGTACTTCTGAAGGTGAAGCATAAGGAACTCGCTGATGCCCTTTCCCGAAAGATGTAAGACGATAAATACAGCCAACTGCTCTCCTTTCCCTAATTGGAGCAACAATTCCCTAAGGGCGTCTGCTCCTCCTGCAGACGCGCCTATCACAATAATAAATTTGGGCAAGCTTTCCATTCGGTCGAATTGATCCTATAAAATCTAAATCGGAGTCCTGCTCTCAATAGTTAAGTATTTTGCCACCATTCCAGGTAATTCCTTAATAGAAAAAGGCGTTTCCAGGTGATCACCGGCAAAACCTCCTTCAGCAAGCTGCGCTAAATCCGGACTGGCCGGTATAGTCACCGAGGAAATGTTTTTCGTCTTGTCGTCAGTTTTCAGATGCCGATCCCGTCAATTCCCAATAGCTGCTTATTCGGCGGTAAAAAAAATGCAGGTATTCCTCTGGACCATCATTTATAGCCAATTTAGGATTATCACAAATAATATACCGACTGCGGCCGGGATGCCTCTTTTTTACGCGAAAATAATCATGAGAAAAAAAAGGCTGGCTGGCGCGTTAAAAAAGGTGAAATCTTATCATAAACCTTGTCAATCACCTGTAAGAGGGAGGGAAAAGCAAAAAACCGACCCTTCTCCCTCGTTACTTTCCACCCATATTTTGCCTTTCTGTCGCTTTACGATCTCTGCGGCGATATAAAGTCCGAGCCCCATACCGGGGAAACTATTGCCCGTTACGCCATTGATTCTAAAAAAGCGCTCAAATACCTTCTGTTCCATATTTGCAGGCATTCCTATGCCAAAATCCTGTACACATATGGTTGCATGGTCCCTCGCCGAAGTGTCTGTTGAAACTAATACATGTTTTTGTTCGGGAGAATATTTGATAGCATTTGACAGAAGATTGGTAAGCACCTGGCCCGTGCGTCCGCGGTCACCGTGTAGCTGCACACTGGGTTGCAACTTCATTTCGATCTTATGTTGCTTTGTTACCACTTGTATTTCTTCCACTATCTCTCTAACCAATTCATTCAGATCAAATTCATCGTCGTGAAGCATCAATTGGCCGCCTGTGATTTTGGTCACATCAAGGAGATCGCTGATAAGACGGGTTAGCCGGTCGACCTGTCTATCCATCTTTTCCGCCATGTTCTTAGAATCTATATCATTCCGCTCCTGAAACTGCTCTTGTAGGATCTCGGTATATGCTTTGATAGAAGTCAACGGCGTTCTCAGTTCGTGACTGGCAATGCCAATAAATTCATCTTTCTGCTGTTCCAGCTTTCTTCTTTCGGTGATGTCGCGATAATTGGCAATGATACCCTGGATCCGTTTATCGCCCATCAAGTTTGTCATAATAACATCCATGATATGATAAGTGTCGTCTTTATGCTTTAACCGAAGCTCGCCGCGAATGTCTCGATGGGGTTTTTCTAAGCACATTTGAATCAGTCTGTCTTTCTCGTTTAGATCATCCGGATGAACCATCGGACCTGTCAGGAAATTAAGGCTTGCATCTTTATCTGGATCATAGCCCAGCACTTGCTGAACGGAAGGGCTAAGATATTTGATCGTTCCATCGGGTGAAAAGATGGTAATGATATCAAACGAATTCTGCACCAGAAGATGTAGCCTTTCCCTGCTTTCTTCCAGGTCTTCCACCGCCTTTTTCCATTGCGTAATATCGTTAATGGTCAACAGGATCCGATCTTTTTTAACATCTTCCTGGTGCATTTGAATGGCATTTAGCATGAGATGCTTTTCACCAATCTCAGGGAAGAACTGGTTTATTTCTAAGGTCTT
>DASULB010000280.1:0-5148 GCA_036278455.1 Chitinophagaceae bacterium
GAGATCGGTTTTTATATCGAAAAACATTCGCCCTTTACCCATACGCTGGTGGTTTGCTTTGCCGAGAACACAGTCGGATATATTCCGACGACAGAAGCATTCACTGAAGGAGGTTATGAAGTAGGTCCCGGAAAATGGTCCTTTCTGGAAAAAGGGACTGATCGCCGTATCGAGCAAATGGCCATTGATGTTTTGCAGAAATTAAAAAATGAAATAAATGAAAAGGCGGCCGGTAAAAGTTAGTTTAACACCGGATGGGTTGCCTGTCTCATCAGCTGCTTTTAAGTGGCACAAGAAGAAGAAAAGGTATAAAGTCTTCCGCTATCCGTACAGGATCATTGCAACGCGGAAAGGCCATTTTTTTACAACAGCGTCTATCCGATATTTAAAAAAATAAAATTTACGAATGAAAAAGATAACAAGCAGCCTACTGATCAATATAGGCCTCTGCCTGCTGTTCTGCATGACACTGTCGTGTACGCAACATAAACGGATCGTCTTTTATGGAAATGCTGACAATGATCTCTGTCGCATGTTGCAGCAGGAAGGTTTTAACCTGCAGGTAGTTTCATCTCCGGCTCAGGCAATAGATAAAGCGCCCGCAGGTTCAGCAGTGGTGTTGACCGGGCTGACTTATCCCCATATAGATTCAGCAAATCGCATCACACAATCTTTGCTGACAAAGCGGTTCAAAAAAAATTAAGGCTTTACATTGAAAACCCCTCCGCCTTTCCAGGCCTGGACATCCCCGCCAAACCGCATGAAGCCGCCCAGGAACGCGCTGTAATCACGGGTAATGTCTTCGGCAGTGACCTGCCACCGATGAGTCTGCTGGACCTGCATAACTGTTTCGTTCTGCCGGTGCAGGTGGACAGTCCCCTGATTGTTTTAGCCAAAGTTGTAGGCTTTGATAAGGCTGCATACGGACTTACCAATACCAAAGTATATCCACTGCTATTTAAAAAGAGAAATGCCCTTGTTGCGCTGACAGCACTGAGTAATTTTGAAACCGGACGGTATGGTCCCAACCGTTCTGTTCAGAAGGTCTGGACTTATATTTTATCGTATCTGACAGGAAACAAACATTTTACCATACGGCAGTGGCCTGTCGATGTCCGCCCGATGTATGGCCGGGATGATGCCTTACCGGCCGATGCCCGGTTAACAGCTGTAAAAAAAGGCGTACAATGGTTTTTTAATGGCCGGTTTTTTATCGACTCGAGCTGGAAAGCCGACTGGTTAAAATACCAGGGGGATGGCACCAGGCCCTTTGGGCCTCCGGTAAGCCAGGATAAGCCAAACGGAGATGGTACGCTGGGGATCCTGGAAGGGCATGCTTCTACCATTTATTACGATGGAACACAAGAATACCGGTATTGGATGCGGGCAGACGTACAGGGAGAAGTGAGCATGGCACTGGCAGGTGCGGGTAGACTCCTGAACAACGCGGATTATCGCAACAGGGCAACTCATCTGATCGATTTCGTTTTCAGGACCTCCAATTTGAGAGCAGGCAACAAAAATGACCCGGGCAGCGCGGTATATGGCCTGATCGGCTGGGCAACCACGCATCCATATGTGTTTTACGGAGACGATAATTCACGCGCAATATTAGGGATGATTGCCGCATCCGCTTATCTTCAGACCAACCGCTGGGATCAGCAACTGGCCGAAGCAATACTGGCCAATTTCAGAACGACCGGTCAGGAAGGATTCAGAGGAGAACGGCTGGAAGAGAATGATATTATTAAAAACGGATGGCAATATTATCAGAACAGGCACCTGGTTCATATTTCTCCGCATTTCGAATCCTGGATGTGGGCATGTTATTTATGGCTGTACAGCAAGACAAAGTATGAGCCTTTGCTTAAGAAAACGGAACATGCGATCCGGATGACCATGGAGGCTTACCCGGATAAGTGGCTTTGGGGCAGCAGTATGCAGACACAAAGGGCAAGGATGATTCTGCCGCTGGCATGGTTGACAAGGGTGGACAATACCGCGGAACACAGGCGGTGGCTGGATGAGATGGTCAATGAAATATTGAAATATCAGGCGGATTGCGGGGCTATCCGGGAAGAAATGGGGAAAGGCAAAGGGCTATTCAAGGAACTAAAATCAAACAGCGATTATGGTTCGGATGAAGGTTCACTGATTTTCAAAAACGGCGAAAAAGTAGCGGGCATGCTCTACACTTGTAATTTTGCTCTTTTTAGTTTACACGAAGCGGCAGCAGCAACAGGTAACCCTAAATACAGCGAAGCAGTAGGAAAGTTATCGGATTTTCTGACCCGCATACAGGTACAAAGTAAAAAGCACAAGGATCTCGACGGTGCCTGGTTCCGGGCCTTCGACTATGGACGTTGGGATTACTGGGCCTCCAATTCAGATGCAGGTTGGGGAGCCTGGTGTACCCTCACCGGTTGGATACAAAGCTGGATTGTGACCACACAGATTCAGATTGAACAAAAACAGAGTTTTTGGGACCTGACCCAACAACTGGCAATAGGCCAGACCGCGGATTCCTGTATCAAAAAAATGCTTCAGTCGCCGCCATCAGAAAGAAGGTAATTCCCTCATCGAGGAACGGACCGGCACTTTCACCAGGATTGGTGGGAGGTACCTGAGGCTTTGATACACTGTTAAGGCATCTAAAGCCGGTTTCATTACCTCCTCACCGATTGATCAAAAAACCGTAAAAGCGACCTGAAGCGGCCGGACAGCAACGGCCGGAAGGTTTTCAGAAGAAAAAGAACAATAAAAAATATAAAAAAAACAATAAAAAATAATGGTACAGTATATAAAAAATGGTGGAAAGGAACCAGGGGCTAGCAGCTCAGATGAAAAAATTAAAAAAACAGTCAGTGAAATCATACGCCAAATTGAAGAAAAGGGAGATGCTGCTTTAAGAAAATATTCTGCCGAATTGGATCAATGGTCCCCAGATAGCTTCCGTCTGACAGAAGATCAAATCACCGAAATTGTCAAAGAAATTCCGGAAAATACCCGCAAGGATATTCTTTTTGCACAGGAGCAGATCCGAAATTTCGCCACGCACCAAAGGGCTTCTATTTCAGATATCGAAATAGAAACCTTACCCGGTATTGTCCTGGGCCATAAAAATATACCGGTTGAAAGCGCGGGTTGTTATATTCCCGGAGGACGATACCCCATGGTAGCGTCTTCTCACATGAGTGTGCTTACGGCAAAGGTAGCGGGTGTCAAGCGTGTCATTGCTTTTACACCACCCATCAATGGGGCCATTCCCAAAGCAACGGTATGCGCCATGCATTTTGCAGGAGCAGATGAAATATACATCGCAGGGGGTGTGCAGGCCATGGCAGCAATGGCGGTCGGGACAGAGACTGTTGAGCCGGTTGCCATGATCGTGGGTCCGGGAAACGCATACGTAACGGAGGCAAAACGACAACTTTTTGGCCGGGTAGGTATTGATTTGTTTGCCGGCCCCACAGAAGTCCTGATTATAGCGGATAAAACAGCCGATGCAGAGATGGTAGCCTGCGATCTGTTAGGACAGGCTGAGCATGGCCCCACTTCTCCAGCCGCCTTAATCACCACATCGGAAAAACTAGCCAGGGAAACACTGGCAGCGATTGACGGGCAACTCCGTCATCTTCCTACCGCTGAGGTCGCACAAAAGGCCTGGGAGGATAAAGGAACCATTTTGTTGGTATCCAGCGAACAGGAGGCCGTTGAGCAAGCCAATAGGCTGGCCTATGAGCATGTAGAAGTGCTGACAGAAAATCCGGATTTCTTTCTGGATCGATTGGTAAATTATGGTGCGGTTTTTTTAGGCCCGGAAACCAACGTGGCCTACGGTGACAAGGTAATAGGCACCAACCACATTCTGCCTACTATGGGGGCAGCCCGGTATACCGGAGGCTTATGGGTGGGGAAATTTCTTAAAAATTGTACCTATCAGCGGTGCACTCCGAAGGCAAGTGCCTTGATAGGTGAATATGCAATGCGGCTGTGTGACCTGGAAGGTTTTGCTGCCCACAAAGAACAGGCACGTCTCCGGGTGAAGCGCTACGGGGCTTTATATCATCCGGAAAAAACAGGTAGTGAATCTGAAGGATAACCTGGCCTGCAGGCTATCAGGGGCATTCCCAACAAACATGGATTCTTCGTGTTATTGCAATCACTGCCGGCGCCGCCATTCTGTATACAGCGGGATCCAACAGGCATCTGGCCCGTGTAGATTGAGACCATGTAGGCTGAGACAGCGGCATTTTGCAGTCATCGTTCCCGTCAATGGCTGCTCCCCGGATAGTGACCGGCCAGTCAGCTTTGATCGTTTATCGAGGCGACTCTTTCGACACCAATGCGGCACCTGACAGCATTCATAAATCACTACAGATCATCTGCGTCTGCAGGAGGAACGCCGGATATCCAGCCTGGTCTTCAATTCGATTGTTTTGAATTGCTTTACATTTTCTTTGCTTTCAATCAGTTCAATCAGCAACTCGGCAGACTTTTGCCCTATCTCGAAAGTGGGTTGTCTGACCGCTGTCAGCGGTGGATCCAAAAAGGCGTTCAACGGGTTATCTGAAAAGGCTACCAGCGCTACCTCATCCGGAATTTTGAGGTGCATGTCTTTAAAAACTTTCAGACAGCCGATGGCCAGCCGTTCCACCGAGGCAAAGATCGCATTGGGGCGGTCACCCGCAGAGAAAAGCGAGCGTACCGCATTTTCGATCTCACAAGTCTCAAAATCACAATGCACGATCCATTCCTTTCTGACAGGAATATGATGCTTCTTCAGGGCATCACGGTATCCCCGAAGCCGCTGCTGGGTAATGGAGAGTACCGGAGAAGTACTGAGATGGGCGATACGGGTGTATCCCTCATCAATCAGGTGTTCCGTCGCACAAAGCGCTCCTTCATAGTCGTCTACCACTACTTTGTGGGTATTTATTTCCTTGCATACCCTGTCGAACATCACCACCGGTATCCCGCCCTCTATCAGGCTGTTAATGTGCTCATAGCGGGTGGTCTCATTGGAAAGGGTAATGATGAGCCCGTCGGTTCTGCGAGAGGCAAGTAATTGTGTATCAGTGACCTCCCTTTGGTACTTTTCGTGGCTTTGAAAGATGACGACGTGGTATCCCCTGTTATAGCAGATGT